>JAJRVH010000103.1 GCA_021545625.1 Zetaproteobacteria bacterium | reverse complement strand
TGATAACCCTCATCGACCAGCATTTCGGCAATACCGGCACGTATCCGCGCCTCATCCTCAATGATCAGAATCAGCATCCGCACCTCCTTCGCCGAGCGGAATGCTGATACGGAAGCAGCACCCCCTGCCGGTGTTTTCAAGCAGTTCAAGGTCGCCATGCATGCGCCGCATCAGATCGCGGCTGATGGACAGCCCCAGACCTGTTCCCTTGCCGCGCGGCTTGGTGGAAAAAAGCGGAGAGAATATCTGTTCGCTGATTGCTTCCGGCACACCGCCGCCCTGATCGGTGACATCAAGAAAGATGCAGTCCTGCCGCCAGCGGGCGCTGATCCGGATACTGTCGCCGGGGCCTGAAACATCCACAGCGTTCAGAAGGAGATTTACCAGCACCTGTCGAACCACATCCTCGCTGCCATAGGCCGCCGGCATACCCGGCGGCAGGAAAACCCGGAATTCGATGGATTTCGCCTCGCGGGAAAGACGCACCAGCCTGAGTGCGCTTTCGACGACATCTCCGATATCCATCACCTCGTTGCCGGCCGAAGACCGGCGCCCGAAGTCCAGCACATTGCGGATGATCGTTTCCGTACGCTGCAGCTCGCTGACCGTGGCCTGCAAATGCTTTTCGACCGCAGCCATATCGTTCCTGGCCAGCTTGCGCCGACAGACTTCCAGCGATACCGATGCTGCAGAGAGGGGATTGCCAACCTCGTGTGCAATACTGGCCGTCATCAGCCCGAGCGCATGCATTTTCTCCTGATGCGCCGCATAGCTTCTGGCCTGAACCAGTTCGCTGCTTCGCTGCTTGAGCGCCTCGCCCATGCTGTTCAGCGCCCGGGAAAGATCACCGATCTCGTTTTCGCCGAAATCGGGACAGTCGGGCGAAAAATCGCCGGTACCGATTCTGGCCACCTCCCTGCGCAGCAATACCAGCGGCCTGGCCACCCGCACATACAGATATCCCGCCACGCCGGCCAGCAGGCCGAAAAGTACGAACAATGAAGCGATAAAATCCTCGCGCATGTCCAGATGCAAACCGGAAACCATGCGCATGGACTGGTTCACCGCACCATCCATATCATGATGTCTGGCGGACATGGCCTGCGACAGACGCTGCAACTCCTGATCCAGCTCCTGCATCAGAATCGGGCCTTCCATATTGCCGGTTGCGAACGGCAGCGCGAATATCTTGCCGACGATTTCATGCATGGCTCGCAAACGCAGCCGGATGTGCTCCACGTCCATCGCTCTCAGGCCGGCATCCGACAACATGCCATCAATGCCGTCGGCGCTGCCCCGATAGCGGTTGATATAGACATCAGAACCGGTAATCAGATAATCATGCGCATGTGCGACCATGCCCCTGATGCGCATCTCCAGTTCGTGCAGATGATGGCTCTGGTGGTTCGACTGTTCGATCTCTCCGGCCATCTCATGGATCATCGCGATATCCTTCAGCTGATGCCAGCCGACAAAGGCCACAAAGGCAAACACCGCCAGAAACCAGACCGCCAGCGTTCCGGACAGCCCCTTGAACATCCCCAGTCTGGACACAGTCATCGGCATCAGCATTTCCTCCAGGTGAAATGTTCATAGACACCGGCCCAGTACATGCCAAATCCTGCCGCAAACAGCAATTCCTCAATCGGCATGAACCCCACATTCCAGCCCGACAATGCCTCCATGTTCCAGACCCGCTCAATATAGCCCGGTGCACTCAGCTCAAGCCCGGCAAGGAACAGGGCGTAATAGGCAAGAAAAAGCCCCCCTCCGATCCATGTCTTGCCCTTCAGATCCGGACGGCATAACACATTGGCCAGTGCCCCGACAAACATAGCCAGGATAGAGGGATAGATGGGGTTCCAGGGGAAAAAGTACAGCGCCGGAAAGGCCACAAAGGGAGCGGCCAAAGCCTTGAAATGGTGCCGGTGCAAAGGCTGAAGCCTCTCATCCGGCGCCACCGGCAATGGGGTTCGGCGGGTCAGAAGATTATAGCTTACCGATGCAAAACCACCGATGCCGAAACAGAAGATCAGGCTCTCGATATCGAATCCGGTTCTGGCAGCAAGGTCGAACAGGCTTGGCGGCATCCAGTACTCCGGCACGAACAGCGGCTCGGTCAAACCAAACGGCATCGTAAACAGGCTGGCCCACAGCATGGGCTGCCGCTGGCCTGGAAAGCGCACGTATACGATCAGCCAGGGAATCAGGAACGCAGCGGACCACAATGGCCAGACATAATGATCGGATGGTAAATGGAACATACTCATGCCATTTCCCTGTCTGTCATGGCATTGTATTTCGCCGCATGCCATGCCCCCTGTATCAACTGGAGCGCTCCTCGGCTTTGTGTCTGAGCGGACGCCCCTGCCCGGGCGTCGGATCCGGCACAAGGCCGTAGGCATCGCGCCCCTCGTGATCCGGGGGAAGATACTCGGTAACCGGCAGTCCCTCTTTCGTTACAAACAGCAGGCACTGGCAATATTTATAGACCTGCATATCGTCGCACGGACAAATCCATGTCCGGTGTTGCACCTCGGCCTGTTTATCCGGATAGAAGCGACACGGACACAACGCCTTACCCAGTTCGTCGATATGGCGCGCCAGACCAAGCCGGACCGACTCGGTCACCTCCGGGCCCGGATGGGTCACGGTGCCGGACTTCTTCGTATATCCGGCAATCAGCCGGTCCACCTTGCACAGGCTTTCACTGCTCGGCCGCTGCGGCATCAGCGCGACTCCGGGACAAACAACCCTTCAATGTCGGCCAGAGCCGGGAACCAGTCGATCAGCCATCCCGATATCATGCTGAAGCTGCCGAGGAAGATCAGCACACCGACCAAAATCAGCAGCATGCCCGACACTTTCTCAACCAGGGCAAAATGACGCTTGAAGCCCTGCGACCAGCGCAGGAAGGCATCCGTGGCCAGGGCGGCCAGCAGGAACGGGATGGCCAGCCCCAGCGAATAGAACGTCAGCAGCATGATACCGCGCATCATCTCCGACTGCGCGCCGGCCACGGCCAGAATGGCGCCGAGAATCGGACCGATACACGGCGTCCACCCAAATGCAAAGGCCGAACCCAGCACCAAAGCCCCCACGCCATGCCTCGCATTCACTCCGCCTGTTTCGAAGCGAGCCTCCATCATCAGCAGACGAATACGGATAATGCCGGCATAATGCAGTCCGAATACTACGATAATGGCACCGGCGATCCTGCCGAGCATTTCCATGTGCGCCATCATCCACTGGCCGAGCAATGTTGCCGAGGCGCCAAGCGCAATGAAGATCAGGCTGAAGCCACCGACAAACCACAACGACTGCGCCAGCGCATGTCGCCGTACACTGGCCGCCTCCGCGTCCCGCTGGCGCAGTTCATTGACCGAAACTCCGGATATATACGACAGATAGGCCGGTACCAGCGGCAAAACGCAGGGCGACAAAAAGGATAACAGGCCCGCAATCAGGGCCCCTGCAAACGTCACTTCGATCATGCCCCGCTCCCTACAACTGCGTATTGCGCAGGCGCAATGCGTTGGTGATCACCGAAACCGACGAGAAGCTCATCGCTGCCGCCGCGATAATCGGTGACAGAAGAAGCCCGAACACCGGGTACAGCACGCCGGCGGCCACCGGTACGCCGGCCGAGTTGTAGATAAAGGCAAAGAACAGGTTCTGACGGATGTTCTTCATGGTCGCCCGTGAAAGCCTGCGCGCCCGCACAATGCCGGTCAGGTCACCCTTGACCAGCGTCACGCCGGCCGACTCCATCGCCACATCAGTGCCGGTACCCATCGCAATACCGACATGGGCCGCCGCCAGCGCCGGCGCATCATTGATGCCATCACCGGCCATGGCCACAGTCCGGCCCTCATCCTGCAGGCGCCTGACCACTGCCGCCTTCTGGTCCGGCATCACCTCGGCCTCGAAACGGTCGATGCCAAGCTTGTCCGCCACGGCCTGCGCAGTATGCCGGTTATCGCCGGTCAGCATCACCACCGCAATGCCCTCCTCGTGCAGCGCGCGAATCGCCTCCGGTGTCGATGCCTTGACCGGATCGGATACTCCGATGATGCCGGCAAGGCATCCGTCCACGGCCAGGTACATCACCGTCTCGCCGCCACGCTGGCGCGCCTCGACCGTCGCAGTCGCGGCTTCGGTATCGATATCCTTTTCCTGCATCAGCGCGGCATTGCCCAGCAAAATGGCCTTGCCATCCACAATCGCCGCAACTCCCTTGCCGGTGATGGCGGTGAAATCGCTGACGGGTTCAGGCTCAACGCCGCGGGCAGATGCACCGCCGACAATCGCCTCGGCCAGCGGGTGCTCGCTGGCGCGCTCGATGCTGGCGGCAAAGCGCAACAGATCCTGCTCATCCATATCGCCAAACCCCTGCACCGTTGTCAGACCCGGCTTGCCTTCGGTCAGCGTACCGGTCTTGTCGACCACCAGCGTATCGACCTTTTCCATGATCTCCAGCGCCTCGGCATTCTTGATCAGCACACCGGCAGTCGCCCCGCGACCGGTACCAACCATGATCGAGATCGGCGTAGCCAGTCCCAGGGCGCAGGGGCAGGCGATAATCAGCACGGCCACGGCATTGACAATGGCATGCGCCAGACGCGGCTCGGGCCCGATGAAGAACCAGACCGCAAAGGCCAGCGCGGCAATACCGACGACGACCGGCACGAACCAGGAAGCCACGGTATCGGCCATTTTCTGGATCGGCGCACGGCTTCTCTGGGCTTCGGCCACCATCTGCACGATCTGGGACAGTAAGGTGTCCGCGCCAACCTTCTCGGCCCTCATCAACAAAGAACCATTGCCGTTCACGGTTGCACCAATCAGTTTGTCCCCGACTGTTTTCTCAACCGGCACCGGCTCTCCGGTCACCATCGATTCATCGACATTGCTCTCGCCCCCGATCACCACGCCATCCACAGGCACCTTCTCACCGGGTCGGATGCGCAACACATCGCCCGGCTGCACATCCTCGAGCGGCACGTCATGCTCGCTGCCATCCCCGGCTACGCGCCGGGCCGTTTTCGGCGCCATGCCAAGCAGCATCTTGATTGCCTCATTGGTACGCGAGCGTGCCCGGAGCTCCAGCACCTGCCCCAGCAATACCAGCGCCGTGATCACGGCCCCAGCCTCGAAATAGACATCCACGAGACCGTCTTCCATCTGCATCACCGGCGGGAAGATGTCCGGCAATAACAGGGCAACCATGCTGTAGACCCATGCCACGCCGACACCAAGACCAATCAGCGTGAACATGTTCAGATTCCAGGTTCTCAGCGACAGCCAGAAGCGCTCGAAAAACGGCCAGCCGCCCCACAGGATCACCGGCGTTGCCAGCACGCATTCGATCCACTGCACCGTTTTCATGCCAAGCCCGGCCGGCAGCCAGGATGGGGCAAGATCGGCGACCATGGCCAGGATGAACACCGGCACGGCCAGCACGGAACTGATCCTGAAACGTCGCGTCATGTCGTCCAGTTCCGGATTCTCCTCCTCAAGCATCACACTTCTAGCTTCCAGCGCCATGCCGCATTTCGGGCAAGCCCCCGGTTCATCGCTGACAACCTCGGGGTGCATGGGACAGACATACTCGGTCTTCTGATTCAGTACCGGCGCCCCCATCGGCTCCAGCGCCATACCGCACACCTTGCAGATGCCGGGACCTTTCTGCTCCTGTCCCGGACACATCGGACAGAAATACATCGCATCGGGATCTGCCGGCACGGCAGGCTTTTTCGTGTGCTGCCCATGTTCGCAGGGCTGGTCCTTGCCCTCGAAAGCGGCTGGATCGGCCGAGAACTTTTCGACGCAATGCTGCGAGCAGAAATAGTAATCATGCCCGTCGTGGCTAACATGATTCCTTGAGATCCGGCTAACCTTCATCCCGCAAACCGGGTCGTGGGTACAGTCATCGCCCAGATAATCCTCCGGACTTTCTCCGAACTTCGCCAGACAATGCTCGCTGCAGAAGCGATAATCCACGCCCCGGAAGCTGCGAGCGTGGCTGGAGTCCGGATCAACTTTCATGCCGCAGACCGGATCGACCGCTGCTTTCGGCACATAGCGTTCCGGAGCCTGTTCAAACTTGTGCAGACAGGACTCGCTGCAGAAATGCCATGTTCTGCCGCCATGTTCAAACACTTGCGACGAATCCTTTTTTACTTCCATCCCGCAAACCGGATCAATGCTCATTTTCGTCTCCCTTGTTATTCCTCAACGGCAGCCACCGCGGATATGCCGGTATGCGCGGCATCCATGATGCAACGGGCGATATCATCCGCTTCCGATGCCCGGCAGAAGATTTCGATGCGTGCATGCCGCGCCATCATGTCTGGCTTGTAGAAATCCTGGTATTCGCCATATCCGCGCACCTGACTGACGCTGATACCGGATACCCTGATGGCCCTGAGTTCCCGTTCGATCCGTTCGAGTTTTTCGCTCGTCACAATGGCCGTGATCTTCCTGTATTCCATCGCCTTGCTCCTATCCCTTTGCCGGCGGCCGGCTGCAGCAGGCCGCTTCGTCCGCCGCCAGATTGTCGAGTTCGTTCTGTTCGGTGTAATGCGTCCAGTAGTGCTTCAGTCGTGCGATCCATCCCGATGCCGGCGGCGCGCCGGCCTGTGCCAGTGCCTGCCCGATCTGGTCCGCCGTGATCTCGACCAGGTT
>JAJRVH010000102.1 GCA_021545625.1 Zetaproteobacteria bacterium | reverse complement strand
CCACCAGCAATGGCCCGAGCGTTACCAGCTGCAGCCAGAAACTCCTGTCCGCATACACCCGCTCCAGAAAACGGCCGGTCAGCAACAGCCACGGCCTGCGCTGCTGATAACCCTGCCGGCACAGCCATGCCAGCAGACCGACAATCAACACATCGGCAATCATGAGCGATCGGGGATCCGGCAGCTGCCGGCATAGCCCGGCGTCAGCAGCCGCAGCGCGATCCAGAAAACCGGCCAGCTGTGCCAGAACAGATCAAAGATATCGATCGGCCTGTGCAAATCGCCTGCAAACAGCATGCGCAGTTTTTCCAGCAGATGCGGCTCGGGCGAAAACGGCGCCAGTCCCAGCAGCAGGGCCGCGCCGACAAGCATGGCCATCGACGGACAGTGCAGCCAGCCGATCGCCTGCCTCAACACGGATAAACTCCTGACCCATACATTATTCGCATGCCTCGGAAAATTCCTCGAAAGCCTGCATGGCCTCGGCTGCATACATCAGCGACGGGCCTCCGCCCATATAGATCGCCATGCCCAGCGTTTCGACAATCTCTTCTCGCGTGGCTCCCAGCGCCACAAGCGCCTTGGCGTGAAACCCGATGCAACCCTCGCAATGGCCTGCCACGCCGATAGCCAGCGCGATCAGCTCCTTGGTTTTCTTGTTCAGGGCCCCATCCTCGAGCGCAGCTCCGGCCATGGCCGAAAATCCCTTCATCACCTCGGGAATTTCCCTGCGCAACCCGCCAATCGTTGCCGACAACTCGCAGGTCAGCTCCTTGTAATAATCAGACATTTTCGTCTCCTTTGTTTCAAGGCGTCATCGCGCCAAGCTCCATAGCATCATACAGCATCATGCCGCCCACCACGACCAGTGCCACCCTGAATATGGCCTGCAAACGTTCCGCACCAGGCCTGCCGGCCAGCGTCTGCCCGGCAAGGCAACCGGCGGCAGCCAGTCCGACAATCCATAACACGGGCTGCCACGGCAATTCCGGCTGCCCCATATACAGGCTTCCAGCCACGACCGCGTTCAACATCACAAGCAGCAGCGAATGATGGACGGCCTGCCTGAAATCCGCATACAGAAACCCTCCGCCAACGCCCAGGTACGCCAGCAGGCGCGCATGCAGGCCCTCCCACGCATGAAGCCGAAACAGCGCCAGGGCGCTGACGGAGCCAACCCCCAGCACGCTGACGAACACCGCATGTTTCAGCGGCATGCCCAGCCCGTACACCAGCAGAGGCACGGCAACCATCCCTCCGCCGGCCCCGAACAGGGCCAGCATCAAACCGATGGCCGGTGCCAGCATGAACAGCCACAAACTCATATGACCGTTTCATCCCGCGTGTCATCCCGGGCCTCTACCGTTACGCCAGCCAGGGGCCGAGCCTCTGCAACAATGCTGCTTTCGACATGGCCCCCGTGATGGTATCGACAACGCGGCCAGCGGCGACCACCAGCAGCGTCGGCACCGAACGCACGGCGAAGCGGGAAGCCAGCTGCGGATTTTCGTCGATATTCACCTTGACCACGATCAGTCGCCCGGCCGTGTCGGCCGCCAGGGCATCCAGCTCCGGCCCGAGCATGCGGCAGGGGCCACACCACGGCGCCCAGAAATCCACCAGCACCGGCAGCGGCGCCTGCATAACCTGCGCATCGAAACCGGCATCGCCGCTCATGACCGGATGGGCAGGAAACACGGGCTGTCTGCATTTTCCACACACGATCCTGCCCGCCTCACCGCTCTCGATACGCTGCCGTGGCAGGCGGTTAGGGGTCCGGCAATGCGGGCATGGATAAATCCGTTCCGTCACTGCTCATCCCCGGCAAGGGAAATGTCGACGCTCGCCTGACCGCACAGCGTATGATGGATCAGACAGCCGGCGGCCACCCGCTCAACCGCCTTGCGGCGCTTGTCGGGGCAATGCGGCAGCCATACCTTCACCTCGAAGCGTTCGACATGCCTGGGCTCGCCCCCCACGCTCCAGTCGCACCCCACCTCCAGACCGGCCGGATCGATCCCTGCCTGCTCGCAATAGCGGGCCACATAAAAGCCTATGCAACCGGCCAGCGAGGCAGCCATCAGCTCCGGCGGCGTCATGCCCGCATCGCTGCCGCCGTTGGACTCCGGCTGGTCGATCACGATCGCATGCCCCCGGCATTCGGCCCGCAGCCGGGCCCCTTCCTCATGAATCACCTTCAAACGCATGGTAGCACTCCTTATCCTACTGAACCCTGCACGCCTCGGCCGCCTTCATGCCGGCATAAACGGCCAGCGAGGCGACAATTATCCACATCATATACCACATTCGATCCTCCTTCAGTACACAGCTTCAATAGGCTGTATGGTCATTGGCGCGGATATCCTCAAGCGTCACCTTGCCGCGCAACACCCTGAAAACCCAGGACGTATAGGCCAGGATGATCGGCATGAAAATGGCCGCCGCAATCAGCATCAGCCATAATGTCTGCTGGCTCGATGTTGCATTCCAGACCATCAGACTCTGCTCCGGATGCGTGCTGGACGGTAAAATGAACGGAAACATCGCCAGCCCGGCTGTCGCGGCAATGCCGGCCACCGACGCGCCGCTGGCCATCCAGCTGATGGCGGGGCGCCGGTCTCCCAGCAACAATACCACCAGCGCGCCCGTCATGCCCGCCAGTGGCGCCAGCCACATCCATGCATGGGCATGGAAGTTGTCCATCCAGGCTCCCGCCTCACGTACGACGCCGATGCCAAACGGCGAGGATGGCGCAGCCCTGTCAATCTCGCCGATCACGCGGAACCCTTCGATATCGGTCATGATCGCGGCGCCGGCTGCGGCAAACAGCAACATGGTCGCCCCCGCGGCAAGACGCGAGGCGACACGTGCGCGCCGCTGCAGCACGCCTTCGGTCTTGATCAGCAGGAAGCTCGCCCCGTGCATGATCAGCATCGCCAGCGATACCAGGCCGGTCAGCAGGGCGAACGGATTAAGCAGATCCGCCAGCGTACCGTTGTAAAAACTTCGAAAACTCTCATCGAAATGGAAAGGTATGCCCAGCATGAAATTGCCGAAGGCAATTCCGATCACGACGGCCGGCACGACGCCTCCGAGAAACAGTGCGTAATCCCATCCCGTTCGCCAGGCCGGCGAGGCCAGCTTGCTGCGATAGTCGAAACCGACAGGCCTCAGGAACAGGGCGAACAGCACCAGCAGCAACGCCGCGTACATGCCTGAAAAGGCGGCCGCGTAAATTGCCGGCCAGGCGGCGAATATCGCCCCTGCACCGAGAATCAGCCACACCTGATTGCCATCCCAGGTCGGTCCGATCGCATTGATCAACACGCGCCGCTCTTCATCATTTCTGGCCACGAACGGCAGCAGGCCCGCCACGCCCAGATCGAAGCCATCCATGATCGCATAGCCGATCAGCAATACGGCGACAATAACCCACCAGGCCAGTCTCAAGGTCTCGTAATCCCACATTATGCGCCTCCTTTCAGCATGGCTTGTTCGAAGTGATAGCGACCGGTATGCAATGCACTCGGCCCCAGGCGGGCATATTTGAACATCAGGAACAGCTCGATCGCGAACAGGCTCATATACATCAGGAAGAAGGCCAGCAACGATGCCTGCACATCGGAAGCCTGCAGCGATGACACCGACAGATGCGTCGGCAGCATCCCGTAAACCGTCCATGGCTGGCGCCCGAATTCAGCCACGAACCAGCCGACCTCCACACCGATGAACGGCAGCGGCACCGCCCATAACGCGGCTTTCATCAGCCAGCGCTGCCGCCAGGCCGTGCCGCGCCAGGCCGCATAGAGGGCATAGAACATCAACAGGGCCAGAAACCCGCCGATTGCCACCATCACTCGGAAGGTCCAGAACATCGGCGCCACGCGCGGAATGGTGTCGCCCGCCGCCCGGTGAATCTGCTCATCGGTGGCGTTCAGCGGATTGTCGACATAGCGCTTGAGCAACAGCGCATAACCAAGATCCTTTACATGCGCTTCAAAATGGCTGCGCTGTTCCCGATCCGCCGTACGGTTTCGCATGGCCTCCAGCTGCCGGTAAGCAACCAGCCCGCTGCGGATGCGCTCCTCGTTGATCC
The DNA here is from genome assembly GCA_021545625.1 of Zetaproteobacteria bacterium. Lineage (GTDB taxonomy): Bacteria > Pseudomonadota > Zetaproteobacteria > Mariprofundales > Mariprofundaceae > JAJRVH01. The sequence continues at coordinate 9,842 of JAJRVH010000102.1, read as the reverse complement.
GCACCAGTTCGCGTATGCCCGGCACCTCGCCATCCAGCGAACGCGTGGCAATCAGGCCGAGTGCGGCCGGTATCCGGATCGCATAGCGCGTTTCGCCGGCCTGCTGATCGATAAGCCCGGCCACGGTAAATGGCGCCGGAGCAGGCTCGGTTTCCCAGACAGCTTCGATGGCAGCCATTTTTTCCGGCTGGAATTCGGCCACATGGTAGCCCGATTCGTCGCCCAGCATGACCGCCGACAACGAGGCCACCGACCCCACCGCCGCTGCAATGGCAAACGAACGGCGGGCAAACTCCGTGTCCCGTCCCTTCAGAAGATACCAGGCGCTGATCCCCATGACGAAGACCGCCCCGGTCAGATACCCGGCCGACAGGGTATGCAGGAATTTTACCTGCGCCACCGGGTTAAACAGCAACGCCGAAAAGTTTTCCAGCTCCATGCGCATGGTCTCCGGATTGAATACGGTCCCGACCGGATACTGCATCCAGCCGTTGGCGATCAGAATCCACAGGGCCGACAGATTGGAACCGACGGCGACCAGCACCGTTACCATCAGATGCTGGCGCCGACTCAGCTTGTCCCAGCCGAAAAAGAACAGACCGATAAAGGTGGATTCGAGAAAAAAGGCCATCATGCCCTCGATGGCCAGAGGCACGCCGAAAATATCTCCGACATAATGCGAGTAATAGGCCCAGTTGGTGCCGAACTGGAACTCCATCGTCAGTCCCGTGACAACGCCCATCGCAAAGTTGATCGCGAACAGCTTGCCCCAGAAACGCGTCATGTCCCTGTAAATCCGGCGACCCGTTTTGACATACATCGCTTCCATCGTCACCAGCATCAGCGACAGCCCCAGCGTCAGCGGCACGAACAGAAAATGTATCAGTGCCGTGAACGCAAACTGCAGTCGCGATACGTCAACCAGTGCTTCCATTGTTAAACCTCCTTTGGATACCCCGTACGCGAAATCACCCGTCTAGCTTCCCGGCAACAGCACGCGCATCGGCTCGACCATGGCGTCGTGATCGGAATAGAACAGATACCATATGGTGAACACCGCCACGATCTTGAAGGCGATCACGGTCGCGATTTCCTTTGCAAACAACGATTTCATCGTACCTCCTTCAACCATCAGGCAACCATTATATTAGAATAATCTAATTATACAATCCGGAAAAGGGCGGCTGTCGAAATGGCAGCCGCCCTTTTCCGCTTACTTCAGGCGTTCAATACCGAGCTGCTTCAGGAATGCCTTCTCCATAAAGGGTTCGGAAACACCGGTTCTCATCTTGCGCATAAAATACTTCTCGAAGCCAACCTTGGCGACATGCACCCATTTACCGCCCTTGGCCCAGACCATGTTGCGGGGCGGAATCTGGGGATAGGCCACCAGCGCCACGCCGCCATCGCCGAAATCGGCCAGACAGATCGCGCCCCAGGTACCGCAGGCCTCGGGCTCTTCACCCTTCAGATCGTGCACAATGTTGTGAACGATCGCCGTCGTCATCGATTCAATCATGAAGCCCGTCTTCGGCGTGCCGACCGGCAGCGGCGTTGCCTCGACCGGCGGAATGGCAACGATCACGCCGGTGCCATAGATGTTCGGGTAGGTCGGGTTCTGCTGGTATTCGTTGATCGTCACGAAACCCATCGGATTGACCAGCCCTTCGCAACTGGCCACCGGGCCCACGCCGCGGAACGGCGGCATCAGCATCGCGAACCTGTGATCCAGCGAACCGGAGGCAATCACCTCGCCGTTGCGATCCACTTCCTCGTAATCGAGGCTGTGCTCGTGCACCTTGACGGTCTTGCAGTTGGTGATGAACTTGATGTCGCGCTTGCGCAGCTCGGATTCGAGCAGATTCTTCGAATCCTCGACGCCGCCCAGTCCCAGGTGACCGATATACGGCTCCGGCGTGATGAAGGTCATCGGCACCTTGTCGCGGATCTTGCGACGACGCAGTTCGGTATCGAGGATGCAGGCATACTCGTAGGCCGGACCGTAGCAGGACACGCCCTGTACCGCGCCGACAACGATCGGCCCCGGATTCTTGCAGAATTCCTCGAAGGCATGATAGGCCTTCTCGGCGTGATCCACGTGGCAGATCGAGTGGGTATGGGCTTCAGGCCCCATGCCCTCGACCAGCTCGAAGGCCAGGCGCGGTCCGGTTGCCACGATCAGATAATCATATTCCAGAAACTGGCCGTTTCCGAGGCGCAGCTTGCTTTCGTCGGCCAGAATCTCATCCACGCCGCAGGAAAGGAAGTTGATCTTTTTCTTGTTCAGGTATTGCGCGCATTCGAAACTGATCTGTTCCTTGTCGCGCCAGCCAACGGCCACCCACGGGTTGGACGGGGTAAAATGGAAGTAGTCCACATTGGACACCACCGTCACCTCGTGCTCGCCGCCGAGCTTCTTCAGGGCATCTTTCATTTCGTAAGCAGCAGGCATGCCCCCGATTCCTGCTCCCATTATGACTACATGTGCCATAGTATTCGTCTCCTTTCGGGGGCCGTCATGATTGGCGCCCTTTGATTATGCCTGAAAAGGCGGTGGGTCGGGCGGGGTTTCCCCCGCCTTCCCGATCCACATCTCCATCCGGGTGTTTAGTTCTTTTGGCGATGTGGAAACTGCGAACGGGTGTCCGGTTGCCGCCGGGCGCCCGTTTATCTTCAGTCCCGCGACTTTCTGTCGCAGGTATTCATGCCGATGATCGAGTACAACGGGCAGAAATTGACCAGCGCGGTGACAAGCGGTACGGCGCCGATCCAGCCCCATGGCGCCCAAGACCCTTCCAGCGCGCCGAAGATCAGGACCATGCCGACCAGCACACGCATGGCCCCGTCAAATGTTCCGATATTTGCTTTCATTTTCTTCTCCTTTTTCGTGGTTCAAATCAGGTCGTCGCCTTGTCCAGCGCCTGCTTCAGAAGAGGCCTTGCCTCCTCGACCAGGCAACTCAGCTGTGGATTGTCGATCATGCCGACCATGGCCTGCGGATCGATCACCGATACCATTGTTTTTCCATGTTCGTTTTCATAAACGACCACATTGCAGGGCAGCATCAGACCGATCTCCGGCTCCAGATTCAGCGCCTTGCTGGCCAGTTTCGGATTGCATGCGCCGAGGATCACATAGGGCGCGCGCTCGACATCGATCTTCTTTTTCAGCGTTTCGGCCACGTCGATACGGGTCAGGATGCCGAAACCGACTTCCTTCAACGCCTCGGTGATCGCCTCCTCGGCCTGTTCAACCGTGCCTTCAAATACCGCTCTCATGCCATAATCGTTCATGCCTCACCTCCCGTTTCGACCGGATAACCGGCCTGGATCCAGGCCTGCGTACCGCCAGCCACGTTGATCAGATTGTCGTGCCCGCACTGGGTTGCCAGATAGCCGGCAGCCTGGGCGGAACGCCCCCCTGCCTGGCAAATCACGAACACATCGCCCTGCTTGGGAATCTCGTGCACCCGCGCCATCAGCGTATTCAGCGCGATCAGCCTGGCACCCGGCACATGCCCGCTGGCAAACTCCTCGGGCATGCGCACATCGATGATCATGCACTCCTCGCCCTTTTCCCTGGCCGTCAGCCAGCGCGGGTACAAACCGTTCACATCAATCGAATCAAACATCATTTCACCACCGGATAGCCGGCTGCCTTCCAGGCCTCGATACCGCCGACAACATTTTCGATATTGGTAAAGCCGTGCGAGGCCAGCAGCTTCGCCGCACGGGCCGAACGCACGCCGGAATGGCAGTAGACATACACCCGCTTGTCCTTCGGAACATCATTCAGGTGCTTGTCGAGCACCTGGACCGGCATCAGTTTCGCGCCTTCAATATGGCCGGCCTTGTATTCCTCGACCGTGCGCACATCGAGAAACAGGAACGGAATGCGGGACTGCCCGCCCTGTTTCCAGTGTTCGTAGGCATGCGCAACCGGCGCGTTTTCATAGCCGTCGGCGGTCTGCTCGCCGATACCGCAGGCGCTGGCCATCCAGGGAATCATCAACAGGGCCATGCTCGTCAATATCAGTTTCTTCATCATGCTCTCTCCTTTTTAATCCGCGCAGCCTGAACCCAGGCCCGCCGTTTTCCGTGATCTTGTCACATTCACCCTATCGGGCCGCATAGGCATCGAGCCTGAACAGCATCCAGCCGGCAAGCAGGCACAAGGCCAGGCTGAAAGCCCGCTGCAAACCGGCCGAGGAAACCCTGCCGGCAATCCGGCCGCCCAGCCATACCCCCACAGCTGCCAGGGCCATGATCGGCAACAGAGGCCCCCAGTCGATCGACAGATGCTCCGCATAGCGCAATGCCGCAACCAGAGAACCGGACACAACGATCAGCAGCGAATGCGCCACCGCCGATTGCTGCTTCGCCACCCCGAGCATCATCAGCACCGGCACGATCAAAAAACCGCCGCCCACCCCGAGCACGCCGGTGATCACGCCCGTTGCCAGTCCGGCCAGCAGGGAGTAACGGCAGTTGCAGGGTGCTTCCTGCGCACGCTCCGTCAGGCGCTTCATCGGATTGCTGTGCACCCACCAGGCGATGAACAGGGCCATCAGGGTAAACAGCAGCGCCTGCAGCTGATCGTTCATGCGCAGACCAATGCCGGCCCCGATAAAACCACCCGGCATCGCACCGGCTGCAAAATAGCGGTGCAGCCTCCATTCGATCAAACGCCAGCGTCCCTGTTGCAGCAACGCCAGGAGGCTGATCAGCGCGACAATCACGAGACCCGCCGCAATCGCCTCTTTCAGAGGCAGGCCCATGCCAATGTTCAGCAGGGGTATGGCGACCAGTCCGCCGCCTGCCGCAAACAACGACAGCAGCAAACCGCTCAGCAATGCCGCCAGCCATACCCCAGCAGCCGCCACCGATCAGCCGCCGCTCCGGACCGGCAGGCCGGCCCCCTGCCAGGCCCCCATGCCGCCGGAAAAATTGTAAACCGGTGCAAACCCGGCCCTGGCCAGTAGTGTCGCCCCGACGGCGGAGCGGTTGCCGGAAGCGCAAATCACCACGACAGCCCCCGATCGTGAAAGCTCATGCTGACGACCGGCCAGTTCGCCCAGCGGGATATGCACGGCATGCGGCGCATGGCCGGAGGCCCATTCGCCGGCCGAACGCACATCCACCAGCGTGTGCGCCTCATCCCGCATCTGCATATACTCGCCCGCCGACAGGCTCTTCACGCCCGACAGCTTCGGCGCAATCAGGCGACGCCATAGCATCCAGGCGACAAACAGGCCCATCAGCACATAGCCCATGTTTTGTTGTATCAGTTCCATCTCGTTCCTCTTTCGTCCTTCGGTTTATGGGAAGGCGGGCGCGGGCAGTGTCCGCACATGGGGAGGGATAGGAGTGCCACCCGCGCCCGCCAGTCGGTTCAGCCGTGCTTCAGACCGAGCTTGGCCAGAATCTTTTCCATCAGGCACCACTGCGTAAAACCGGACTGCAGCAGGTTGGCTCCGACGAAGGCCGTGAACCAGAGCCAGGTCGGCTCGGTCAATACCACGCCGTTATAGCGGCTCGCCAGATACAGGCTGAGCAGAATGAATGAACCTGCGATAATGCGAATAGCTCGTTGTATGGTCATGATGATCTCCTTTGTCTCCGTTTTTCAGACGGCACAGCCGTCTTCGGTATCGGGTTTATTGCGCTGCCACAGGTAATACATCAGTGGCGTAATAAACAATGTCAGCACCGTCGCCGCCAGCGTTCCGAAAGCCATCGACACGCCCAGGCCGCCGAACACCGGATCGCTGATCATGATCGAGGTGCCGGCAATCACCGCCAGCGCGGTCAGCAGAATCGGCCGGGCGCGCACGGCTCCCGCCTCAAGCACGGCCGTTTTGACATCGTGGCCCTGGCGACGGTAATCGAGGATAAAGTCGATCAGCAGCGTCGAATTGCGCACGACGATGCCGGCCAGCGCGATCATGCCGATCATCGATGTAGCCGTGAAAGGCTGGCCGGTGATCAGATGCCCCGGGAAAATCCCGATCATCGTCAAGGCCGTCGGCGCCATGACCAGCATCGGCAGGATGAACTCTCCGTAATAGGCCACCATCAGCAGATAGATCAGAACCAGCGCAACGATGAAGGCAGCCCCCAGGTCGCGGAACACATCCAGCGTCAGACGCATCTCTCCGTCCCACAGCAGGTGATAACCGAAAGTGTCTTCGGGCGCGGTGTCGGTGAAACGCATGCCTCCCGTCTTCAGCTTCACGCCGGGCAACACCTCCGAACCGTCCAGCTTGCCATCCATCTCCAGCAACGAATAAACCTGCGAACCGATTTTGGGCTCGGCCGTCACATAAGTCACCGGATGACTGTCCTTGGAAAAGATCGGCTTGGCCGCGACGGTCTTTTCGATATGCGCAATCGCCGACAACTGCACCGGCCCGTTCGCGCCGCTGACATAGATGCGGTCCAGATCGGCGGCATGGGCGCGCAACAGGCGCGGCAACTGCACATGCAGATGCACGGAATGACGCTCCTCGGCCATATGCACGGCGCCGAAATTGTAACCCTTCAGAAAATCCCGCAGCGCCGTCTCCACCTGGGCGGTCGCGACCCCCAGCCGGGATGCCTTTTCCTTGTCCACGCGCACATTCAGTTGCACCTGATCGGCTCCGACCGAATCATCGACATCGGTCACGTCGTAGGTGTTGCTGAACAGTCTGTGTACCTCGCCGGCAATCCGGCGCTGCGTTTCGTAGTCGGGCCCGTAGATTTCGGCCAGCAACGTTGCCCGCACGGGCGGCCCCGGCGGATCCTCGACCAGCTTGATCGACGCCATCGGATATCTTTTCAGCACCGGCTCGAGCATGTCGCGCAACTGCAGCACAATGCCCGCGGACTGAATCGAGCGTTCGTGCTTGTCCAGCAGATTGACGCGGATTTCGCCCAGGTGCGGACCTTCGCGGAACAGGGCCGCTCCGCGCAGCATGCCATTGAAGTCGATCGGACCGGCGCGACCGACGAACACCTCGTAGTCCCGCACCATCGGATGCTGCCGCAGCACGTCTCCGATATCACGCGCCACCCGGTCCGTTGCCTCCAGCGTCGAACCCTCGGGCAAATCGATGGTGATATTGAACGTATTCTGATTGCTCTTCGGCAGCATCTTCAGCTCAACCGCGCCCGGCGTCAGCGGCCCGTTGATGCCGGACGGTCGCATGAACTGCCAGCCCGGCTCCCACATCGCGCCGGCGAACAGCACCGCCACCACCAGCCAGAACGTACGGCGACGGGTCCTGTTTTCAATCAGCGGCACGGCCAGGCGCATATAGGTCCGGTGCACCCAGTCCGTCGGCTGCTCGTCCTTTTCCTCCAGCGTCGGCGACACCATCCTGCACGGCATCCAGCGCTGGGCGATCCACGGCGTGAACGCATAGGCGATGACCAGCGAGGCAGCCATGGCCAGCGGTGCGTTGAAGGGGATCGGCCCCATGTACGGCCCCATCATACCGGTCACGAAGGCCATCGGAATAAAGGCCAGGATCACGGCCACGGTGGCCACCATCGTCGGCTTGCCGGTTTCATTGGTGGCACGAATGATCAGCGCCGCCTTGTCGGACATCCGTTTCACCCCACGATGCAGGTGCCGGTGGATATTCTCGATCACGACGATGGCATCGTCGACAAGCAGGCCCAGCGCCAGGATCAGCGAGAACAGCGTAATCCGGTTGATCGTCTGGTCGGCCAGCAGGCCGATGGCCAGAACAATGAACAGAATCAGCGGAATGTTCATCGTCACGATCGTCGCCTCGCGCCAGCCCAGGAACAGCAACAGGATCAGGATGACCGTCGCGATGGCGATGCCCAGATGCTCGACCAGCAGGTTGACCGCCGCATTGGCACGTTCGCCGGAATCGCGAGTGATCTCGACATGCACATTGTCGGGAATGAAATCGCCCTTCAACTCGTTGAGCTTGTCTTCAATCCGCTGGGTCACGAATACCGCATTCGTGCCCCGCTTCTTGGCCAGCGCGATCGATACGGCCGGAGCCTCCGGCTCGGCCGCCGGATGCACGTCTCCGGCCGCCGGCCCGAAACCGATGCGGTGCAGCTGCGTGACTTCCGCAGGGCCATCAACAATGCTGGCGATATCGCGCAGATAGATCGGCTTGCTGCGGTCACCATCCTGAACCTGACCGACGATCAGCGAACCGACCTCATCGGCGTTCTTCAGGTAACCGTCCAGCCAGATCTTCGTCACCCGATTGTCGCCGACCAGCGAACCGACCGGACCGCCGGCATTGGCGCCGGTCAGCACGTGGTGCAGCTGATCCAGCGTCAGGCCGTAGGCGGCCATCCTGGCCGCATCGATCCGGATACGGATTTCATGGTTGCGCCCACCGATGATATCGGCCACCGACACGCCTTCGAGAGGCGCCAGCTGTTCGCGCACCCGCTCAGCCAGGCGCTTCAGCGACAGGCCGTCCATGGCCGGCGACGACAGCGTGATCACCGAAACCGGGACATCGTCCACGTCCATCGGCTTGACCAGCGGCTGCGAAGCGCCGGCCGGCATGCGATCAAGATTATGCATAATGCGGTCATACAGCTTGACGAGGCTGGCTTCCTTGTCCTCGCCGACCTCGAACATCACCGTCACGACTCCCAGCGAATCCATCGCGGTGCCGAAGGTGTGATCCACGCCCGTCATCTCGCGCAGAATCATTTCCAGCGGCCGGACGACCAGATTCTGCACCTCTTCCGGACTGGCCCCCTGCATCTGGACAATGACATTGGCCGCCGGCACGTCGATCTGGGGATTTTCCTCTCGCGGGGTGATCGCCAGCGCCACCAGGCCGATCAGGAAGATCAGTATGCTGATGATCGGCGTCAGATTCGTGCGCATCGCCACCTGGCCGAGACGGCCGGCGATGTTCAGGCGCTCGCCATCCATATCCGGACCCTGCTGCCTGTCAGCCATGTTCGCCTGCCCCGCCCGGTTCCGCGACAACCTTGACGCCGCTCTTCAGTTCGGGCGCGCCGTCCCAGGCGATGGTGTCGCCCTCCTTCAGTCCGGCCAGCACCTCGACCATGCCCGGGCGCCCGTCAACCGGTGAACCGACCCTGATCTGGCGATAATGGGCCAGCGACTGCGCGTCCAGCACATAGACGCCATGCAGACCGGAGCGGGACACCACGGCCGCCTCCGGAATCAGCAACGCCCGGCGCTCTCCGACATGGAACCCCGTCTGGGCATACATGCCCGGATGCACGAGCTTTGTCGCCGGAAGGGCCGTCTTGACCAGAAACTGGTGCGAAACCGGATCGGCAGCCTGCACAACCTGCCGAACAACGCCTCTGAAAGTGCGCTTCAGGGCAGGCACCTCGACATCGGCCTCGCTGCCTTCGGCGATGGCGCTGACATACTGTTCAGACACATAGGTCTCCACCAGCAGGCTGGCCGGATCTTCCAGCGTCAGAATCGCCACGCCCGGCGCAGCCAGGTCGCCCTGGCTCAGCCGTTTCTCGACGACAACGCCGTCCACCGGAGAGCGGACCTCGGCGTAACTGAGCTGGTTGCGCGCCTGCTCCACCTGGGATTTGGCGACCTTGTAGCGCAGACGCACCTTGGCGGCCTGCTGGTCGGTCACCGCACCGGCCTTCAGCAATTCCTCATAGCGGCGAAGATCCGCCTTGGCATCGGCCAGATCGGCCTTTGCCTGAATCAGGGCCTGTTTGGCATCCACCGGATCGACGCGCACCAGCACCTGGCCAGCCCGCACGCGATCGCCCTCGCGCACCTTCATTTCGCGGATATAGCCGGAAAGACGCGAACTGATCGATACCCGATGATCCGATGTCACGGTGCCGCTG
>JAJRVH010000101.1 GCA_021545625.1 Zetaproteobacteria bacterium | reverse complement strand
GGCGCGGCCTGTTCTGTTTCGATACAATTGAACTCGCCGGTGAAGGTCCGACCGGCCTGTTCTTTCTGCAACAGCGCCGCGCCGTGGCCTGCGAGATCGCGGCGCTGCCGGCGGAAGTGCCCTGGCCGATGCAGGCGGGCAGCCATCGCGCGGAGGACGAGTGGCGTGATCTGCGGGCTTACGTGCCGGGCGACGCACCATCGCGTATCCACTGGCGCAAGGCGGCATGGCCGATGGGCGCCGGACGGACGGACTGGGTCATCAAGCGCTTCGGGTCGGCTTCCGAAAGCCGCGAGGAGGCCTGCCTGCGCGTCGATTTACGCCTGCCGTCAGGGCGAACGAGGCGGGATTTCGAGCGCCTGCTCGGCCGGGCATGGTTCTGGCTCCGGCAGCGGCAGGGCCGGCCCGGCCGTCTCATACTCGGGGACAGGGAATTCGATACCATGGACCGGGCATCGTGGCACCGGGCGGCCCGGGCGCTGGCCGCCTGCGAGCCGTCTGCCCGGCCGCCGGCGTCCGGTGCCGGCATGCTGCTCACGCTGGAGCGCGGAGCGTGACGGGGGCCGCGTTTGCAGGCGCCGAGCGGTTGACGCTGGCCGTGCTGATGTGCGGTATCGCATCGCTGGCCCTGTCCGATTTCGTCAGTCCGTTCTACTGGAGCCTGTCGGTGCTGGCCGCGCTGCTGCGGCTGTGGCGCGGGCCGGGTTTCGCGCTGAGCGAGATGCAGGCCAGCCTGATCGGCTGGTTCGGCTTTTTCTGGGTCGGCATCGAGCTGCTGCTGGGGCGGGAGTGGATCGTCGCATTCACCGACTTCATGCTGATTCTTGCGCTGGCCGTCGTGATCGAGGCGCCGACGCCGCGCAATCATCTGCACCGCATGCTCGTCGGCCTGTTTCTGGCACTGGCGGCGGCCGTGCTGACCGATTCCTTTCTCTATCTGCTGCCGCTGACGGCCCTGATGTGGTTCATGTGGCGGGCATCCTTCCGCCTGTATGGCCTGAACTGGCCGGGCGGCGATCTGCAGCTGCCGCCGGCTGGTCGCGATATGCCGATCATGCTCGGCATGGCCGTGCTGGCGGCGCTGCTGTTCGTCGCCATGCCGCGTTTCGAGGCGCATTCCCTGCTGCAGCCGACCCAGCCGCGCATGCAGACCAGCGGCTTTTCCGATCAGGTGGAGCTGGGCGATTTCGCCCGCCAGCTTGACCCGACCGTGATGATGCGCGTCGAACCCGCGCAGCCGTTGCCGGAGGACGCGCTGAACGATTTTCGCCGCCGTATCTCCGACCTTTACTGGCGGGGCGCGACGCTGGGGTATTTCACGGGCCGGGGCTGGCGGCAACTGCCCGGCCGCGCTGCCGCCATGATCCGGCGCGGCGGCGATATCGGCGCCGCCCGGGGCGGGCTGGATATCGCCGTGTATCGCGAGGCGACGGATCATGGTTATCTGCCGTTGCCGCAGGGTCTTTCGGCGATCGTCCGGATGCCGGAAATGGCGGTCGTCCGGCGGGACGGAGCGCTGTTGTTTGATCGCCCGCCGGCGCGGCGCCTGCGCATCCGGATGCAGACAGCCGGCCGAGAGCAGCCGGCGCTGGCGGCATGGCGCGCGCCGCTTCCGCAGGAGATGAGCCGGCGGCTCGTGCCGGCCGCCCTGCGGGCATGGGTGGCTGCGCAGCGCCGTGGCGGGGAAGCGCCGGTTGCGACCCTGCAGCGCTTGCGCCGGATCTTGCAGGGCTGGACCTATGATCTGCAGGCGCCGGTCGATGCGCAGCATCCGGTCGCGTCGTTCCTGCGCATGAGGCGGGGGCACTGCGAGCTGTATGCGACAGCGCTGGCGCTGGCGGCACGCGAGCTGGGCCTGCCGGCGAGGGTCGTGAATGGCTATTTCGGCGGCGAATGGAACGAGGTGGGCGGCTTTCTGCTGCTGCGACGGCAGCATGCCCACAGCTGGGTTGAGGTGTGGCTGGACGGACGCTGGCAGCTGATGGATGCGACGCCGCCATCGCGCTGGCAGATGAGCGGCGTGCGCTTTCAGGCGCTGGACGATGTCTGGGAAAGCATCCGGCTGGGCTGGTATCGCTATGTGCTGGAGTTCCAGGATTCGGATCGCGCCGCCTTGCTGCGCGGGCTGTGGGAGCGGATCGAAAGGCATGTGCTGGTATTGGCGGGCCTGCTGCTGGCAGCCCTGCCGGGCCTTCGGCTGCTGCGCCGTCGCCGGCCGCGGCGACGCGGCAGCCTGTGGCCGCTGCTCGATGCCTGGCTGAAACGACACGGCCGCGAGCGCAGTCCTTCGCAGACGCTGCGAAGCCTGCCGGTGCCGGCAGGCGTGGACGAGGGGCGCTGGCGGCGCTTTGTTTCGGCCTGGGAGGCGCAGGCCTACGGCGCTGCCTCTCCGTGGAACCGGCGGCTGCTGAGACGCCATTTGCGTGCGCTTTGAACAATGCGTGCTAAAATAGCGCGGATTATTTTTGCAGGAGGGAGTGCGTGGGTATTCTGGAAGGTAAGAAGGGGCTGGTGCTGGGCGTCGCCAACGACAAGTCGATCGCCTGGGGCGTGGCGCAGGCAGCCCGGCGCGAAGGCGCGACGCTGGGCCTTAACTATCTGGGCGAGCAGATGGAACGGCGGGTGCGACCGCTGGCCGAAAGCCTGGATGCCGAGATCATCGCGCCGATGGACGTATCCGACGATGCCAGCATCGAGGCATTTTTCGCGCAGGTGAAGGATCAGTGGGGCGAGCTGGACTTTATCGTGCATTCGATTGCCTATGCCAACAAGGATGCGCTGCGCGATCGTTTTTCGACGACCTCGCGGGCCGACTTCCGGCTGGCGCTGGATATCTCGGCCTATTCGTTCATCGCCTGTGCCCGGCAGGCCGCGCCGTTGATGAAAAACGGCGGCAGCATGGTAACGATGACCTATCTGGGTGCCGAGCGCGCGGTACCCGGCTACAATATCATGGGCGTGGCCAAGGCGGCGCTGGAAGCCTCGACCCGTTATCTGGCCCAGGATCTGGGTCCGGACAATATCCGCGTCAATTCCCTGTCGGCGGGTCCGATCCGCACACTGGCTGCCTCGGCCGTCGGCAATTTCCGCAAACTGATGGAGAAGAGTGCCCGCGGATCGATGCTGGGCCGCAACGTGACCCAGGACGAGGTCGGCAACACCTGCGTCTATCTGGTGTCGGACCTTTCCTCCGGCGTCACCGGCGAGGTGCATTATGTCGATGCCGGCTTCCATGTCGGTGCCGGCGATCCGGGCATCGAATAGGCGTGTCCGGCTCATCCTTCGGGCAGATCTTCCGCGTCGCCACGGCCGGCGAGTCGCACGGGCCGGCGCTCACGGCCATCATCGACGGTTGCCCGGCGGGTCTCGAACTGTCCGAGGCCGATATTCAGCCGGATCTCGACCGCCGCAAGCCCGGCCAGTCGAAGTACACGACCCAGCGGCGCGAGGATGACCGCGTCGAGATCCTGTCCGGCGTGTTCGAGGGTAAAACGACCGGCTGTCCGATCGGGCTGCTGATCCGCAACACCGACCAGCGCAGCAAGGATTATTCCGAGATCAGGGACAAGTTCCGGCCCGGCCATGCCGATTTCACCTTCTACGAAAAGTGCGGCATGCGCGACTACCGGGGCGGCGGCCGTTCCTCGGCGCGCGAAACGGCGATGCGCGTGGCCGCCGGCGCGGTGGCGAAAAAGCTGCTGCGCGAGGTTGCCGGCATCACGATCACCGGCTGGGTGGACCAGATCGGTCCGGTCCGGGCCGATGCGGCCCGTTTCGATGCTGACGAGATTGCGCGCAATCCGTTCTTTTGCCCGGATGCCGGGGCTGCAGAGGAAATGGCGGCGTTCATGGACGCGCTGCGCAAGCAGGGCGATTCGATCGGCGCCGGTGTTGTGGTCGAGGCACACGGCATGATTCCGGGGCTGGGCGAACCGGTGTTCGACCGGCTGGATGCCGATATCGCCAAGGCGATGATGAGCATTCAGGCCGTCAAGGGCGTTGAAGTGGGTGACGGCTTCTCCTGCATCGAGAGCAAGGGCTCGCAGTTCGGCGATGCGATGCGCGCCGACGGCTTTGTCAGCAATCATGCGGGCGGCGTGCTTGGCGGTATTTCCAACGGCGATACGATCCATGTGCGCATGGCGCTCAAGCCGACCTCGTCGATTCTGAAGCCGAGGCCGACCATCGATATCCACGGCAACGAAACCGAAATCGTCACCAGGGGGCGCCACGATCCGTGCGTCGGCATTCGCGCGGTGCCGATCGCCGAGGCGATGCTGGCGCTGGTGCTGGCCGATCATCTTCTGCGCCACCGGGCCAGCCGTCTCTGAATCATGAGACGGGCGGGCGGCTGAGATGCTTTCCGGCTGTTTTCGCCCGACCAGCCCTCTGATCGGGGCCATGTTGCTGCTGACATGCCTGTCGGCCTGTGGCGGAGGCTCTGCGCTGCCGTCAGGCGCGGGGCAGAATATGAGACTGTTCGTCCTGTTATATGGCTATCCGGATCTGGCCGTCGCCGGTAATGACTGGCAGCGGGTTGCCGATGCCGCGGCCCGGGTGCCGGTCACGGCCGTGATCAACCCGTCCAGTGGCCCGCTTATGCCGCCGCCGGCTGCGTTCGTGACGGGTGTCGGCCTGCTTCGGGCTGCCGGCGTGACGGTGCTGGGCTATGTTGATACGGCATTTGCAATGCGTCCGCAGTCGCTGGTGCAGCAGGATGTCGACGCCTATCAGGCCTATGGTATCGACGGCGTGTTTTTTGACCAGGTTGCCACGGGTAATATCGCCTATTACCAGGCGCTGTGTACTTACGGAAGATCGATCTACCGGCAGACCATCCTGAATCCAGGGGCGGCGTTCCCGAATGCCTATCTGGACCCCGCCGGCGGTTGCGACCAGGGTGTTGTGTATGAAAATACCGAGGCGAACTGGAGCGGCTACCGGCTCAGCGCGGAAAACGCCCTGCTGACGGGTTCGCAACGCATTGCCCTGATTTATGCGGGCGTGAACGATCCGCTCTTCCTCAGGTCCAGCCTCGATCATGCCGCGGCGCTGGGCATGGGGGCGGTACTGGTGACCGACCGGACGCTGCCATCGCCGTGGACGAGGCTGCCGGCTTACTGGGATCAGGAGGTCGGCATGGTTGCGGCCATGCGCGTGCGATAGCTGCTTTTCCCTAGGTCACCGTCTCGTCTTCCCAGTCGTCCTCTTCCCAGTCGTCGTCCGTCGATGATGCGGCGGGTCCGGGCGGATGCCCGTCGTAGATCAGGTATTGCCGGTTTTGCATCCAGGCCTCGCGGGTGAAGACGTAGGGATCGAGCGCCAGCTCGTCGCGCATGTTCGAGGCATCCAGCAGGCGAGCCCGTTTATCTACATATTTCAATACTGTCAACGGTATGCTGATATAGGGGTTCAGCACAAAGGAGGCCCAGAACAG
>JAJRVH010000007.1 GCA_021545625.1 Zetaproteobacteria bacterium | reverse complement strand
ATCAGATAGATATAGTTGTCGCTCAGGGCTGGCAGCTGATAGACGTCGAAATGCTTGTGCCGGTAGGTCCACATGCATGCAATCTATCTGTTTTGCGCGCCGCTGCACAGGGGTGAAGATGTCACATGGATCGATGAAAACAGTGCTGACCGCGATTGCCGGCAATACGGTCGTGACACTGGCCAAGTTCACCGGTTTTATCCTTTCCGGTTCCAGCGCGCTGCTGGCCGAAGCCGTGCATTCGCTGGCCGATACCGCCAACCAGGGCCTGCTGTACCTGGGCCTGAAACGCTCGGAGCGGGTGGCCGATACCGAACATCACTTCGGCTACGGGCAGGAGCGCTACTTCTGGAATCTGATCTCGGCGGTGACGATCTTCTTTCTCGGCTGCGTTTACACGATCCTGCATGCGACCGAACAGCTTCGGGACGACCATGCGCCCGAACTGTCATGGATTCCGTTCTTTATTCTCGGGCTGTCGTTGCTGGTCGAGGGCTACAGCTGGCTGGTGGCATTGACCGAGTTCCGTCGCCAGGCGAAAGAGGCGGACAAGACATTGCGCCAGTATGTCGTCGAAACGCGCGATCCGACGACGCTGGCCGTGCTGATCGAGGATTCGGCGGCCGTGTTCGGCCTGGTGCTGGCATTCGCGGGCATTCTGCTGACGTCCATGACCGGCTCGCCACTGTTCGATGGACTGGCGGCCATTTTCATCGGCATGCTGATGGGCGGGCTGGCCTTCTATCTGGCGGCGATGAATCGCAAATACCTGCTCAACCGTTCCGATGACGAGGTCAACGAGGTCGCCAGGCATCTGTGGCAGGCCGACGAGCAGGTGCAGCGCATCCAGCGTATCAACAGCATCGTGCTGTCGCCCGAGGAAACGCTGCTGATGGCCGAGCTTGAACTGCGCGAGGAAACGATGTTTGCCGATATGAGCGAGGAGGAAATCGCGCATGCGATCCGCTTCATGCGCAAGCTCAACGCGATCCGGCGCGAACTGGAGCAGGATGTCAGCCGCGTCTGTCCGGAAGCGCGGCATATCTTTATCGAGTTCGCCGCCCCCGACGGCACCCCCTGAAGCGGGGCAACACCCGTACCCCGTGTGGGGTGGTCGGCCGCGTTCAAATGACCTAAGCTTGCCCTCATCTTTTGAAACCCATTCTGCCAAGGAGTTGCATATGAGCGTTCTCGTAAACAAAAAGGCCCCGGAATTTACCGCTGCGGCAGTCATGCCGGATGGCTCGATCAATGAAAGTTTCTCGCTTGCCGATTACAGGGGCAAGTATGTCGTGCTGTTCTTCTATCCGCTCGACTTCACCTTCGTCTGCCCGTCCGAGCTGATCGCCTTCGATCATCGTATCAAGGAGTTCGAGTCGCGCGGCGTCCAGGTGATCGGCTGTTCGGTCGATTCCCAGTTCACGCATGCGGCGTGGCGCAACACGCCGGTGGATCAGGGCGGCATCGGCCCGGTTGCCTATCCGCTGGTGGCCGATCTGACCAAGACGATCGCGGCCGATTACGACGTGCTGATGAACAATACGACGATCGCGGACGAGGATGGCGATCAGTATCATCTGCTGGGCGGCGACGTGGCGCTGCGCGGCTCGTTCCTGATCGACAGGGACGGTGTGGTTCAGCATCAGGTGGTCAACAACCTGCCGCTGGGCCGTAACATCGACGAGATGCTGCGCATGATCGACGCGTTGCAGTTTACCGAGGAGCACGGCGAGGTTTGCCCGGCCAACTGGGAGCAGGGCAAGGACGGCATGAAGCCGGATGCCGAGGGCGTGGCCTCCTATCTCGCAGCGCACGCCGACGAGCTGTAAGCCGGCCTTTCCGGCTCATCAAAGGCGGAGCTTCGGCTTCGCCTTTTCTTTTGCGGGCCGGCATTGTCGGCATTGCCATCTCAAGACTGCGTGCTATCTTTCCGCCCCAATCGGACGGGGCTACCCGAATGATTTTTCCGGAAGGGTGGCAGAGCGGCTGAATGCACCGGTCTTGAAAACCGGCGATGGGAAACCATCCGTGGGTTCAAATCCCACCCCTTCCGCCATAAACGGAGAGATGGCTGAGTGGCTGAAAGCGCGCCCCTGCTAAGGGCGTATAGGCTAAAACCTATCGAGGGTTCGAATCCCTCTCTCTCCGCCAGATTGGAAGCAGGCTGCGCGGATGTTCAGGGTCCGTCGAGCCGGCACAAGGGGGAGAGAAGCTGCTTTCTCTCCGCATTTGACGGGATCGGGCGGAAAGGCTTCCGTCCGGAGAAGGTATATGCCGATGACAGTCAGGCCTTCAGCATGGATATGGGCGCTTTCTGCGATGCTGATTGCATCCCTGGGCGCATGCGATGACCGGAAGCCTGAGGAGATTCAGTGGCAGCTGCCGCTGGAGGCGCCGGAGGATCCGCACGGTGGCGGCCGGATGCAGATCGTGCCGGAATGGGCGACGCTCAACCGGGGCGATGCGGAGTTCGTCTGGCTGCAGAAACACACCGCGCAGCGCTTTGCCGTTCGCGTTGCAAGCGACGCGGAGGCTGGCGTCGGAGGCTGGCGGATTCAGCTGCTCGGACTGGCTTCCGGGCTGCGGATCGAAAATAATGCTTTTCTGGACGATGAGAATGTGGATAATCCCGCCGCCTTCGTCAGGATAAGCCGCGACGGCAGGCCGGTCTATACGGGCTGGCTGTACCAGAAGTTTCCGGAGTTGTTCGGTCTGGACGATCCGGTCTGGAAAGTCTGGCTGAAAGGCATTAACCTTCGGCCCGCTTCCGGGGAAGACAATACAACAGGCTCCCTTAGCTCAGCTGGATAGAGCATCTGACTACGAATCAGAAGGCCGGGCGTTCGAATCGCTCAGGGAGCGCCATTTTCAGGAAGTCAAGGGGTTGCGCAAGCGACCCCTTTTTCTTTGCCTGGAATTTCAATAGAAGAAAGTTACACAAAAGTTACACAGAGCAGCGGTTTTACTGCCCTAAACATCACT
>JAJRVH010000100.1 GCA_021545625.1 Zetaproteobacteria bacterium | reverse complement strand
GGTCGGACGCCGGCTGGCCATGCCGGGCTCTCCCTGTCTGCGGCGTCTGACCGAGGCCTTTGGCGACCGGATCCTGCGGGTGGACGGGTCGCTGGACCGGGCGAAGCTGGCCGGTCTCTGTTTCGCCGACGCGGGAAAGACGGCCCGACTGAACGCGATCATGCATCCGCTGATCCGCGAGGAGGAGGAGGCATGGATCAGCTGCCAGCAGGCGGACATGGTGCTGATCGAGGCTTCGGTGCTGATCGAGTCGGGTGGCCACGAGCGGATGGATGCGGTGATCGTCGTGCTGGCCGATGTGGATGTGCGACGCGCCCGGGTGCTGGCCCGGGGGCTGCAGGACGAACGGGCCTTCGAACATATCCTGGCGCGCCAGTGCGATGATGACAGACGGTTCGCTGTGGCCGATTACGTGATCCGCAACAATGACGGCCTGACGGAGCTCAGGCGGCAGGTGACGACGGTATACGGACGCCTGCGGCGGGACTTTCATCTGGCCCAGGGTTGACAGCATCGACGCCCGCCTTTAGCAATCCATCCCGCGCCGGCGCCTGAGTCGGCTTCCCGTTAATCCGGTCGCGATCGATCCGGCTTATTCAACGAATGATTGAACATATGGCACAACAGTGGTTTTGGCGACGGTTTGTGCTGCATCTCCTGGAGTACTCATGTCAGAGACGAACGAATCAACCCAAACCGTGGATGCTGCCGTGACGCAGCCTGCAGAACAGGACGGGGACAAGCCGCGCCGCCGCGGACGCCCCCGCAAGGCCGATGTCGAGGCCGCCGCGAAGGCCGAGGCCGCGGCCGAAACCGGCAAGGCGGACGGGAATGCGGCTGCGCCGGCCGAGGAAAAACCGCGCCGTCGCGGCCGTCCGCGCAAGGCTGATGTCGAGGCCGGCGAGACGGAAGGCGCGGAAGCGAAGGACGACAAGGCCGGGGAAGCGCCGCGTCGCCGTGGTCGTCCGCGCAAGAGCGAGCAGGTCGAGGCTTCCGAGGATGCGGCCGTGAAGGAGGCGCCCCAGGAGGCTTCCGATCAGCAGGACAGGCAGGCCGAGCACGGACGCAAGGGCCGCTGGCAGAAGGGCGGCAAGAACAATCGTCGACGGCGCGACGAGTCGGAGGAGAAGATCTCCGACGAGATGGCCGGTGTGACGCTGAACCTGAAGGAGGTGTCGGCCAAGAGTCCGACCGAGCTGCTGGAACTGGCCGAGAAGTACGAGATCGAGAATGCCGCCGGCATGCGCAAGCAGGAGCAGGTTTCGGCCATCCTGCGCGCCCATGGCCTGCGCGGTGGCACGATCTACAGCGAGGGCGTGCTGGAGATTCTGCCGGACGGTTTCGGCTTCCTGCGTTCCCCGGATGCGAACTACCTCTCCGGTCCGGACGATGTCTATGTATCCTCGCACCAGATTCGCCGCTTCTTCCTGCGCAAGGGCGATACCGTGGCCGGCGAGATTCGCGCGCCGCGCCGGGGCGAGAAATATTTCGCGCTGAAGACGGTCGACACGACCAACGGAGAGCCGCCGGAGGTGGCGCGTACCAAGGTGCTGTTCGACAATCTGACGCCGTTGTATCCGAACGAACGGCTGCGCATGGAGATCGACGACCCGACGAAGAAGGACCTTACCGGACGCGTCATCGATATCGTCGCGCCGATCGGCAAGGGGCAGCGGGCGCTGCTGGTGGCGCCGCCTCGCACCGGCAAGACGGTGATGATGCAGTCCATCGCCCATTCGATCGAGAACAACCATCCCGAGGTCGAGCTGATGGTGCTGCTGATCGACGAGCGCCCCGAGGAAGTGACCGACATGAAGCGCTCGGTCAGGGGCGAGGTCGTGTCCTCGACCTTCGACGAGCCGGCCCAGCGCCATGTACAGGTGTCCGAGATGGTCATCGAGAAGGCCAAGCGCATGGTCGAGCACGGTCGCGACGTTGTGATCCTGCTCGATTCGATCACCCGTCTGGCGCGCGCCTACAACACGGTCGTGCCGTCCTCCGGTAAGATCCTGACCGGCGGCGTCGACGCCAACGCGCTGCACCGGCCGAAGCGCTTCTTCGGCGCGGCCCGCAACATCGAGGGCGGCGGCAGCCTGACCATCATCGCCACGGCGCTGGTCGAGACCGGCTCGAAGATGGATGAGGTGATCTTCGAGGAGTTCAAGGGCACGGGCAATATGGAGATCAAGCTGGACCGCAAGCTGACCGACAAGCGCGTGTTCCCGTCCATCGATATCGCGCCGTCCGGCACGCGCAAGGAGGAGCTGCTCGTGCCGCGCGACGAGCTTCAGAAGATCTGGATCCTGCGCAAGATTCTGTCGCCGATGGGCTCCGTCGACGCGATGGAGTTCCTGATCGACAAGCTGTCGCAGACCAAGAACAATGCCGAGTTCTTCGAGAAGATGAACCAGTAAGCGAAGAGGGCGGGATTGATCCCCGCCCTCTTCGTTTTCCCTGCCATTCGATTCAGGAAGGGCTTCTGACATAGCCGCTGGACAGAATGATGCAGGCAGCGGGGTTGAGCTGGCGAAGCTCGGCCAGGCATGCCTTGCCGTCATAGGCTTCGGAAGCATTGCTGACCAGGTTCTCCAGCATCTGCCGTAGTTGATTGGAATCAGCCATAATGTGCAGTGGATCGTGGACCGGAAGGATGTCGATTGTCTGGCAGTCGGGAAGCAGGCTCTGTGGCCGTTGTTGCATCCCGGGCAGGAAGCTTCCAAGGTCAATGTTTTCACTGATGAAAGGGCCATGACCGGCATAGGCCGGCAGCCTTCTGAGCGTTGAGTTCTATGTGTTTCAGGCGCAGGGGTTCTTGTCCATGGATACCTGCCGCGATGGAGGCGTTGCCGATCATGCCAGTCAGAAGATTATCCATAGTCGGCTACATTAGTCAATCAAGGAGAGCACAGTACACATATCACTTATCTGCTTGGCGGGTGCTTCGATAGTTTGCGTTGCAGAGTTCGACGGTGCATGCCCAATTCTTTGGCCGTAGCTGTTATATTACCCCGGTTTTTGAGTAGTGTGCGCTGGATGTATTCCCATTCCAGCCGTTTAGGGCTGGGCGACTGATTCGGAATGGATGGATCGGATATTTCGGTGCTTTGATTGAATACGGCAAGTATCTCTTCGACCGTAGCGGGTTTGGGAAGATATTGAACAGCACCACTTTTTGTTGCTTCCACCGCAGTCGCTATACTGGCAAAGCCGGTGAGCATGATGGATCGGCACAGCGGCTGGGTTTCTGCCAGATAACGCAATACGCATAATCCCGAATCACCCGATCCCAGATTCAGGTCAATGATTGCGTGCGTGAACTGTACCTGTTCGATAATACTCATGGCATCATCCGCAGAGTGAGCCTGAATGCTTTCGATGCCTTTACGCTGCAATGCCTGTGTGAGAATATTGCAAAACACGGTGTCGTCATCGACGAGCAGCATGACTGAATTCATGATAAACCTACCTCGCTGAATGTAATTGGCCAATGCAGAATGACTTGTGCCCCACCCTTTGGCTGGTTACTAAACTGCACTGTTCCATGCATTTGCTCCATGATAAATCGCACCAGATACAGACCGAGCCCTTTGCCGTTATCCTTGGTGGTGATGGGCTCGCTGCCGAGTATTTCCAGCAGCGAGTCGATAAAGCCTTTTCCGTTGTCGTATAGTGCCAGCGTGATATGCACATCATCCCATGACAGTTTGATGGTTACTTCACTGGCGCCTGCATCGGCGGCATTATCGAGCAGAATGAACAGCGATTGTTCCAGCATGGGATCGGTCAATACCATGGGCACAGTTTGATCCGGATAGTTCAAGTGCACGCGAATGCCCGGGCGCAGATTTCGCCATTGTGCAACGGCGGTTTCAAATAATTCAGCAATAGATGTTGGCTGTGTCCCACTGCTACTCAATGCCCGCGCACGTTGGCTTAAACGGTTCAATACATCGCGGCAGTGTAGCAGTTGTTGCTGCATTTGTTTGAGATGATCTGTTTTATCAGGATCCGGTTGAGGATTTTGCATTTCTTCTGTCAATAGTAACAGGGTGTTCAGCGGCGTGCCCAATGCATGCGCATCCGATGCGGCCTGTGCGCCCAGCGCCAGCATGGCGCGCTCCCGGAGACTTCGCTGTTGCCATTCGGCCAGTTGGCGTTCACGTTCTCTGCGTTGTTCGCTCATGCGCACAATCACGCTGATCAGCAAGATGATGCTTAATACAAATGTCAGCCACATGCCGAGTAGGTGCAGTTTGAACTCATGAGAAATCATTCCTTCCTGATGTAGACTGAACAGCGGGAGATGGAAACGCATCAACAAGGTGTAGACCAGTATTGTCAGTACAGCAATGCCCCATGCCTGTTGACGCGACAGGGTCAGGCCTGCAACCAGAACCGGAAGCAGAAGCAGGGAAATCAGCGGATTGGTCGATCCGCCTGTGTAGAAGAGCAGGGCAGATAACAGGGCAATATCGAGCGCAATCTGGAACAGCATTTGGTGAGATTGAATGCGTCTTTTTTTACGCAAAGCCGATATGACAGGCAGGCTGAATCCCAGAGCGCACAGAAACAATCCGAACAGCACGGGCTGATTGATTTGCTGCCCCGGCTGGCTCAGAGCATAGACAATCAACAGTGCAAAAGAGACCAGCATCATGCCGCGCAGAATCAGCAGACGCGCCATGTAGCGGGAGAAGTCAGCACTCGTTTCAGGCATAGGCGCAGCATAGCGGAGAGCTGGCAATGATGCAGTGCGACAATATGTCGCGCGACATTTTGTCCAATGTTTTCAGTCTGATTGTGTCGCTACTGTTCGCACCGACAAATGAAACATTTCAAATAAATGTATTTTTCAGGAGGAAGGGGATGATAAAGAAAACACTCGTCATATCCATGCTGGGAGGGATGTTGTTGTGCGGGATATCCGCACACGCCGAGGACATGGGCCTGATTCATGTGGACTCGACCACCATTGATGACCGGTTTGAAGCCAAGCGGGGCGAGCCATCCAATATATCAATTATAAGCGGCGACAAGGTTGAGCGGGCGCACAGTGAAAATATCAAGCAGATTCTGGATGGCATTCCAGGTATCACCACAGAGTTGCAGAGCGGGGACTCCCTGAAGATTCACATTCGTGGCGTGGAAAACCAGCGTTTTATGGGTGAGAAACCGGGCGTGGCCGTGGTGGTCGATGGCGTGCCCGTGTTTGAGCGTACCGGGCGCGTGAACATCAACATGGACGACATTGAGTCGATCAAGGTGATCAAGGGCGGGGCATCCTATCTGTTCGGTGATGATGCGCTGGCCGGTGCGGTGATTATCACCACCAAGCGCGGCGCAAAAATGGCCGGCGGTAAAATATCAGCCGAGGGTGGCAGTTTTGGCTATAAACGCGGCGTGGCGCGCGCAGGCTTTGCCAATGATCAAATGTCTGGTCATGTGCAGGTATCACGGCGTGATTCAAAAAGTTACTATTTTCAGGGCGATTACAAAGCCGATTATTTAAACGGAAAACTACAGGGCTACCTCACCGATTCCAGTGATCTGACTTTTGGTTGGGAACTGGCCAAACGCAAGAAAGACAGTCATGGCACGGTTCGCGGAGTAACGCAGGCGGCCACTGACCCGACCAGTGTTCAGGGCCGCGATTTTGCCCGCAAGTTTGATGTGAATCTGGGCAAGTTTTACCTGACCTATGCCAATGATCTTTCCGACAGCGGTAATCTGATGCTCAATATCTACCAGTTTGGCGATCATACCAAATTCTGGTCTTCTCCGGTTCGCTACGATGCAACGGGTGCAGCGATCACCGATGTGAATGCCTATGCCAACGATAATGATTACAAACAGGTGCAGCGCGGCATCAAGGCGGAGTGGCGCAATGCCGGAGCATCGCTGGCCTGGATGGGTGGACTGGATATAAGGGATAACAGCTTCAAGAATCATGTGGTGGTTTTGCAGGATTACAAATCCAGCCCGAGCCGTCGTAGTCCGGTGATCCGGGCGGGAACCATCACGGCTGACAATAAAACCAAAGAGCGGATATATGCTGCATATGGCGAAGCAAAATACAGGTTGTTTGCACCGCTTACGCTGACAGTCAATGGGCGATATGACCGCATCAACCTGGATTACAACGATTATCTGTCGGGTGCAGCAGCGCCGAATCTGAGCAAGAGCTTCAATGCCTATTCATGGCGGGGCGGGCTCACCCATGATATCGGCGAGTCC
>JAJRVH010000099.1 GCA_021545625.1 Zetaproteobacteria bacterium | reverse complement strand
GATTCATCCGCCGCCACTGCGGATGCAGCAGCGAACCACTAAGCACAATGCCTATTGTGTCACCCCCGAGCATTGTCGTCATCCCCGCGTCGCCTCCCTGTATCCCGGCGCGACCGCTCAGCAGCCAGCGCTCCGGATCAGGCGATGTCACATGCAGGCGGCCGGATGCACGGATGACCAACGCCTCCCCGCCCTGCACCTCCCAGGTCCAGACGCCGGGCGTTTCCCCGGATTGCAGGTGCGCATTGTAATCGCCCAACTCCAACAGCATGCCGCCGGGCTTTACCCCCGCCTGCTTCCAGACCAGCTCCAGAGAGCCGTCCAGCGGCCGACCGCTGCCAGCCTCCAGCTCCAGAGCTCCCGCCAGCGAAAAACGACCGGCCAGATCAAGCATCGGCCCGCCACCCGGCCACCATGCCTGCACGGCCGCAGCCTCGCCCTGCACCGCAAGATCCCTGATCCACAGCATCCCGTCCTTCTTCACGATACTAGCTCCGGCATGCAGACCGTCCTGAAACAGGGCCAGGCGGACAGCCGGCTCGCCGGACCACAGGGCGGACCAGGCAGGGGCTATGGCGATGCCTTGCACACGAAGCGGATACCGCATGCGCTCCGCCCGCAGACTGACGTCATGCAGAACCAGTGACAGGCCGCTCACGCCGAGATCCGCGAAAGACAGCTTGACATGCTGCCGCGCGGCAGCCGCCTCGATCTGTGCCTTCAGCCAGGGAACGGGCTGCCAGCGCAAGGTGCTGAACAACGCCAGCGCCAGCGCAAACAGCAACAGCAGCGACCGCCATGAACCGGCATCTCTTCCCCGATCGATGGCCGTCACCCCTCAATCACGGCCTGTACATGCACAAAGCCGGCCCGGCTGCCCTGCTGAATCCGTATACTGAGCAAATGCAGACCATCCTGCGCCAGCGCATGCTGAAAGCGCACCAGCGATGCATAGGGGGCATCCTTCATCTGCAGCAGCAGCCGCTGCACTCCGTTTGTGCCTCCCGGCTGGGGACGGATGCGCGTCATATACTCCCGCAGCTTCACCCTCTTCCCCAGCTTCTCCACCGAGGCCATCACGCTGGCATGCCTGCGACCGATGCCCGCCTTGCCCTGGCCGGCCAGCATGCCGGCCAGCATCTGCGCTTCCGCCGCCTGCTGCTTGAGCGCAGCCACATTCGCGCGCAGCGCAAGCTGCCGGTCATGCAACGGCAACAGTATGCCAAACACCACGACCAGCAACGGCAGAAGAATCCCCGCTCCGTGCAGCAACTGCTGCTCGCGCCGGCTCAGTTGCCGATAACGCGGCAGCCACTGCTCCTGAAGCAGCCTGTCTATCCGGTTCAGCCATGGCTCCCATATAACGCGCATGCGGTCCATCAGGCTCATGCTCATTGCCAGCGCATCCTGAAATGCACCGTCTTGCCGCTCAGATCGGTATCCGCCAGTTCGACCCGATGCCCGCTTTCCTTCTCCAGCAGGGCACGCAGCCGGTTCAGTTTCTCCAGACTGTCCGCCTTGCCCGCCATCTTTACAACGCCATCACGCCACTCCAGCTCCTGCATCTGCCAGGGCATGGCCTTGTAGGCCCGGTTGATTGCCGCCAGCTGCTGTAACCAGGCGGCAAACTCGGAAGAGCCGGCACTGCTTCCAGCCGCCTTTCGCAACTGGGCCAGCGCATCAATCATCACCGGCTCGTCCGGCAGCCCCCTGTGAAACGCCTGCACAATCTGCTCCCGATAGGCATCGGCCCGGGCGCTCAGCTGATGCAGCTGATAAGCGGCCATCGCAACCCATATGATCAGCATGCCTGCGGCCAGCACCAACGGCCTGAGCCACTGGCGCAGACCTGACGCATCGCGGACGGCCCAGCGGTCATGGCGAAAATCCAGTTTACAATGCTCCGCCGCCAGATCGTGAGTGACACGAGGAGGCAATGCATCATGCAACACCTCGCCCCGCCACTGTGCCAGACCGAGCGCTCCGGACAGGTCCCGGTCAACCCGGCCCAGGGCAACGCCGTCGTCGGGCCAGCCCATTGCCTGCAGCGAGCGCCGGCAGTCTTCGGCCATCGCATCCATATCCGCAGTTCGCTTCAGGCGCCGCATACCCTGCCAGATACCCTGCCGGCAAACGCCCAGAAACACCCCTTCGGCATCGACATCGAGAATTGCAAGCGTATCCTCCGTTGTCGCAGACGGCAGAAAGCGGGCCAGATGCGTTTCGGCATCGACAAGCACGGCCTGCACCTGCCGCCATTGCGGATCGGCATCGATCTCCTCCCGCCATGCCTCCGGCATGCCGATAACCAGCCCGGCCACGGCATCATCCGTCTTGCCCGCCTGCCAGACCAGCCACCAGGCATCGGACTCGATCCCCGCGCGTTCATCCAGTTCCTGCCCCAGAATCTCGGTATCGATAAAACGCGGATGAGCCAGCGGCAGGGTAAACGTGCGCACAAGTAACAACTCAATCGGCAACACCAGCAGCGTGACTTCGGCCTGCTCCGGCAAGACGGGCAAAAAGCGACCCTCGACGCCGTCCAGGACCACGCTGCCGCCATCGGCATCGAATGCCCGCCAGCCATGGCCATCATGGATAACATGCAGGCGCAACGTCATGCGCCGCGCCATACCAGCCGCCGGCGGGAAACCAGGTTCAGTTTGTCCGACTGCCGATGCACAATGAATTCCTCCCGAAAAACCACCCGTCCGAAACGGGCCTCCGTACGCACGATAAAGATGCCGCTGGATACACTCAAGCGAGTCTGATTCACGCCAGCCGCCCAGCTTCGGCCCTGCAGCGCCGATGCCACATCGGCATAGGGTCTCGCCGCCATCAGCGCCTGCGCATCGACGTCCGTCATCTTTGGAAACAATGCCAGCAGCACCTGCTGCGACGCCGTATTCAGATTGACCGGCGTCATGCCGCCGGACGGCGTTACCACCGCCACCTCAGCCAGCCTGGCCATCACCCCTGTATCAAACCCCTTGATCATAGCCAGTTCGCCCCAGTTATCCAGCGGCGCATTCTTCACCCGGTAAGGGCGATCATAATAGGCCCCGCTCTCGGCCCCGCCCGCACCATAGGGGCGATCATCCGCATCGAGCCAGTCCACCAGCGCATCCAGCAACGCGCCATCGAGCTCCAGCAACGCAAACAGACGACGAAACTCCCCGACGACCTCCTCGCGCGCCACCCCTTTGGCATCAACCAGGTCGTTGATGTTCAGGAACCGGGCTGTATCGGCAATCTGCCCGGACACCACCCCGTCATCGATCGGGAACGGCGGCGCCTCCATTGCCCAGGCCTCGTCCAGATCGTCGGTGTTCGATTCGCGCGCATCCTGGCGCAAGGTCAACACGGCCAGGGCCAGCGCCGACTCACTGGCCTGCATGGCACGCATCGCATCCATCATGTTTTCGGCCCGACGCAGGGAAATCAGGTCCTCATAGGCGGCGCTCGATGCCCAGGCTCCGATCAGCGCCACCAGCCCCAGCACGATGATCAGCGCCAC
This sequence comes from Zetaproteobacteria bacterium, assembly GCA_021545625.1. Taxonomy (GTDB): domain Bacteria; phylum Pseudomonadota; class Zetaproteobacteria; order Mariprofundales; family Mariprofundaceae; genus JAJRVH01. The sequence continues at coordinate 3,534 of JAJRVH010000099.1, read as the reverse complement.
GCCGCGCTCGCGTCCTGCAACGGCCAGCCTCCTCACAGTTCCACCCCGAACAGCACCGGCAGAAGCCATTCACGGGCGTATTCTCCCGTTTCCGTCCGCGCCTTCATGCGCACGCGCAGGGCCTTCGGCCAGACATAGGCCGCGCCCGGTTGCTGCTTCCAGTCCTGATGCCAGCGGCCATCCTGATCCAGCGCCTCGACGGCCCAGGAGGAAGCCTCACCCATATCCCACTCAACCGACTCGACTGTATTTCCCGCCCACAGCAACCGGGAACGGCGAATCAGATGCCCCTGCTGCTCGTCGATCGCATAACTGACCTCGGAAATGCCGGGCCGGCCCGGCTCCTGTACCAGCAAGCGCAATTCGTCGAATTCATCCGCTCCCCGGTTGTCGTTCAGCATGCGTATCGGCGGCACGCTCGCGCCATGAACCTGAAATGACGATTGGGCCAGATAGGCCATATCCTGACGCAGCTGCCTGGCAATCCAGGCATTGCCTTCCTGCCTGTCCCGCACCTTCGCCAGTATTTGAAAACCCTGACCGGCCGAGGCCATCGCGCCATAGGCAATGGCGGCAATCAACGCAAATACCGTCAGGGCCATCAGCATTTCGATCAGCGTAAATCCGCAATCGCCAGCACGCCGCCTCACTGGCGCACCTCCCGATAGATAAACAGAACCAGTTCGGGTTCATCCGGCGCCTTCACAGCAATATTCCTGCGCACAAAGCCGTCCAGCAGCGTCTTTTCCGTCCAGCTTCGCCATGTCAGTGTCTGCCCGCCGACTTTAACGGTGCCGTGCTGCTCACGCCCGGAAACCGACGACTGCTGTGCCTGTCGGGCCAGTTCATTGAGGGCCACATCCATGGCCAGCGCATGCATGGCCAGATCCCGCTGCATATCCGCCGATGCCCCCAGTCGCCCCATCAGCACGACCAGTGCCGTCGCGGCAATGCCCAGCGCGACAATGGCCTCGATCAGCGTAAAGCCGCGCTCGCTACCCATGGCCGCTATCCTCGACAGCGATGCCGCCGGGACCGGGATAAAGTCCGATCCGCAACACCTCCCCGGCGCTACCGCTCAATGTAATCTCAACCACATCCATCATGCCCTGGGGAGGAAAAACCACACAGCCGATTAACGGCTCCTGTTCGCCATCCGCCTGCACCATATCCAGATGCGGCGGATCGACGGCGCTGATTTCCATGCCGGCCGGAAAATGAAAGGTCTCAAACGGCGTTGCCATCAGTGCCTGCCATGCCTGCTCTCCGTCCAGAGCCCGAAATTCGTAGCTCCCCTTGCGCGCGCACCAGCGCAGGGGGCTGCCCGTCAGGGTCGCCTCGTCGGCCGCCAGGCGCAACGCCTGGACCAGCCTGCGCCCCTGATCCTTCAGCGACGGACCTGCGGCATGGAAAAACGAGGGCGCAATCATGGCAGCCATCACGGCCATGATCACGATGACCAGCAATACCTCGATCAGCGTAAAGCCGGCGACACCCGGCCTGCGAACCGGCACATCAACGCCCATCGATACGATCGCCTACTCCCAGCTGCCGATATCCGCGTCGAAGCCCGAACCGCCGCTTTTGCCATCGGCGCCATACGAAAGGATATCAAAATCGCCATGCACCCCCGGCGACAGATAGACAAAATCATTGCCCCAGGCATCCCTGGGCAGCGCATCCATATAGCGCTTGCCGTTTTTACCCGGCGTGACCAGCGCCTTCAGGCCTTCGGAGGAATCCGGATAATGCCCCTGCTGCAACCGATAAAGTTTCAGTGCCTGGGCGATGTTCTTCATCTGCACCCGCGTTGCCTCAACCTTGGCCTCGTCCGCCCGCTCGACAAAACGCGGCGCAATCAGGGCAGCCATCACGCCGATGATCACCAGCACCACCATGATTTCGAGCAGCGTAAACCCCCTTTCCGTCGCCATCCCGCTTTCAGTCCTTCTCATACGCATTCCACCTTCCTTTCATTGTTTTTCCCGCAACCAGGATGTATTTCGCTGCAGGCTGTCGTTCAGGCGCCGCTCCCCCTCGTACACCAGCCACGGACCACGGCGCACATCGTCGGCTTCATGGATCAAACGATCGAGCGCCAGCCATGAACCCAGCAGCAGGCCATACTCGCCCACCGCCTGGCGGGCATAAACTGAACAGACTGGATACGACGGACAGCTGCGGCCGTCCAGCTCGCCGATCACATGCTGATAAAAATACACCGGAAACGTCTGCGGTGTCGAGACGGGCAGGCCGAAGCCCCGCCACAGCCATGCGAACAGCACGCTGGCCAGCGCCAGCGGCATATAGACGCGCAACAGCATGCCTACCACGGACGGCCGGGCAGGCCCGATGCCTGCCAAAGGCCCTGCCACCAGTACAGATAGGCCTCGACATTGCCCCGCTCGGCCAGCGACACGGCGGAAAACACTGTTCCGGACCACAGCCAGACGGTAATCAGCGCGAAAAACACCGTCACCGGCCCCATCCGCCGCCGTGCCGCCCACAGCGTCAGGACCAGCATCGGCCAGACCAGCAGCGCCGCCACACCCGCATCGCGCCAGCGCCCCTGCCATGCATGGCCGGCGCCGGGAAACAGGGCCGCCGCCATTCCGGCGACATACGGCGCCTGCGTAACCGGCGGCGGATGCCCGGCAAGATAACGACGTACAAGCCGTACTTCCGCCCATCCGGAAAACTCCGGCGCTTCCGGAAAATCCACCTGGGCACGTTGTTTCTCCCGCATGTCGAGCAGTGCGGCAGCCACCAGCATCCGCTCCCGCCACAGGTCATGCCGGTTCGGGATCATCGAGGCGGCTCCGGACAGATGCGCGATCGCCGCTTCCCCGTGCCCGGCAGCGGCCATCTGCATGGCCTGCTGCCAGACCTGGGCCGGCGAGGCATGAGCCGGCGACGTCATGCAGCAGCAGAAAAAAAGAAAAACAAGCCGATATCGCCTCATCAGCGCACCAGCGTATTCATTTCGGCGATCGGCAGCAGGATGGCCAGCGCCATCGCTCCGACCCCCAGTGCCATCAGCAGCACCAGCAGGGGCTCCGCCACCGTCAGCATACGCTTGAGCCCCCGGGAAACCTCTCGTTCATAATGCGTGGCCACGCGCAGCAACATCGCATCCAGCCTGCCGCTCTGCTCGCCCACGGCCAGCAACTGGACGACCAGATCCGGAATATACGGCCCCCGCAAGGCCTCGGACAGCGAACCGCCCTCGCGCAGCCTTTCCCGGGCTTCCTCCCCCAGTGCCTTCAACGGCAACATGCTCCAGTTCTGATTGGCAATATGCATGGGCGCCAGCATCGGCACGCGGCCGGTCAGCAGCATGCCCAGCGTCCGGCAGAAACGGGCCGCCTCGATACGGGCCAGCAACGAGCCCGCGCCCGGCATGCCCAGCAGCAGCAGGTCGCGCCTGCGGCGCAGGTCATCTCGACGCATCAGCAGCCTGTAGAGCAGCAGCAGAACAACCAGTGAAAGAAACAGCCAGCCGCCATCAGTGCGCAGGAAATCGGAAATCGCAAT
>JAJRVH010000098.1 GCA_021545625.1 Zetaproteobacteria bacterium | reverse complement strand
GCCAGATCGCTCGGCTCGTCGAACGAAGCGCCATCGTCGCCCTGCAGATAGAACACATCCATCACCCGACCGTCGGCCAGGGTATAGGCCTGGGCTGCGGCAATGTTCGCATGCCCGGATGTCAGAATCGCCGCCAGCGATGCAAACAGGCCTCGCGCACCGGGCGCAATGACAAAGACCAGCGTTTCCCCGCGCTGCTCGTCGATCCAGGTGCGGACGCCGGAGGCCGGCGTATCCATCAGCATGGCGACAATCTGGCGCAGCTTGCGGGGAGCAAAATGCATCGCGCAGGCACGCGGCAACATGCGCAGCGCCTGCTCGATCCGCTCCGCATCGCCGCTGCAGGTTTCACGCACCGTCTGTAAACGCATCTCGTAACGCTCCCGGGCTGCCTCGCTGATGCTCCGCTCGCTGACCAGACATTCGACCGTCTGCTCGTACAGTTCCTGCAACAGGCTTCCCTTCCAGTCGTTCCAGACATTGGGGCCGACCGCCGCGATATCGGCAATGGTCAGCAACAGCAGGTAATTCAACCGCTCCACGTCCCCGACCCGGTCCGCGAAGGCCTGGATCACATCCGGATCGGAAAGATCAAAGCGCTGGCTTTTAACCGCCATCAGCAGATGCTCGCGCACCAGCCATTCCACCAGTGCCACCGCATCGCGGTTCAGGCCGATCCGTTCGCAAAAACGCCGCGCCAGCACCGCCCCGTTCTGCGAATGATCCCCCGGCATGCCCTTGGCGATATCATGGAAAATCAGCGCCAGATAAAGCAGCTCCGGACGATTGATCCTGTAACGCACCTCATGCGCCAGCGCCAGACGTTCCTCGCGCTCCTGGTGCCAGATATTGCGCGCCTCGCCAACCGCGCGAATCGTGTGCTCATCGACGGTATAGGCATGATAGCGGTTGAACTGCCCCATGCCGACGACATCGCGAAACTCGGGAATAAAGCGCCCCAGCACGCCGGTATCGTTCATCTCCTTCAGAGCCCAGCGCACATTACGCCTGGAGCGCAGGATCTGCATGAAAATCCTGTGCGCTTCAGGATCGGCGCGGTAGGCGTCGTCAATCAGCAATACGTCGGCACGGATGCGGCGCAATACCTGGCTGGAAAGATAACGCTCTCCCTGCTGGCCAACATGAAACACGCGCAACAGCCGTAGCGGCTCCTCCCGGAATACCTGCTCGTGCTGCAGTCCGACCCGGTTGCCCTCCAGTGTGAACCCGTCGCCAATATCCCGGCAAATCGAAAAGAAACGGGGATTAAGCACTTCCTCGAAGTGCATCTCGAACATGCCGCTGATGCGTGAAATACGCCCGACATGCCGGAAATAATCCTTCATGAACACCTCGACCGGAAGGCGGTGCCCCTCCTGCCGATAACCCAGCCGTTCGGCCAGCGATGCCTGTTGCTCAAAACCGAGGCGATCGGATGCGCGTCCAACCTCCAGATGCAGCCCGAACCGGCAGCGCCAGAGGAAGTGCTCGGCCTCCAGCAACTGGTCGCGCTCGATGGCCGAAACCGCGCCGCTCTCGACCAGGCCGTCCACATCATCCGGCCCGTACCATCCCTTGGCCATCCAGAACAGCGACTGCACATCCCGCAAACCACCCTGTCCCTCCTTGATATCCGGCTCCATCAGGAAGGCGGTGCCTCCGGTTCTCCGATGACGCTCCTTCTGTTCGAGCAGCTTGGCCTCGACGAAGGCCTTGCGCCGCTTTCTGAAGAAGGCTGCCACCGCAGCCTGCTGTCCTGCGAACAGTTCGCCCCCGCCGTACAGAAGCCTCGACTCCATGGCCGCCGTCGCCGAATGCCAGTCCTCTCGGATATGGGCCACCGTCTCGTCGACGGAACGCACCGCATGACCAACCTTGGCTCCCAGATCCCACAAGGCATACAGAAAATCCTGCATCTGCTGCTCGACCGTATCGCTGCATTGCTCGGGCGTCAGAAACCACAGATCCCAGTCCGAGTAGGGAGCCAGTTCGCCCCGACCGTAGCCACCGACAGCCACCAGGTCGATGCTCTCGCAGGCATCGGGCGCCTTTTGTCGCCACAGATCGATCAGGATTGCATCCACGCCCCTGCACATGCGGCGACGCAGCTCGACTCCGTCGGCCCCGTCGTCGAAGGCCCTGCCGACATCCTCGAACAGTCGTTTCAGCCGCTGACGGAAATCGCTCATCGGTCCTGCTCCGGTGCATTCGCATGCAGGCCGGCCCGCAACTCGGCCAGCAAATTCAGCGCCTCAATGGGGCGCATTTCATCGACATTCAGCGAGGCCAGCGACACTTCAAGCGCCCTGAGCCGGGCCAGCTCCATCTCCTGCTGTTTTTTTTCGGCCGCCGCGAACAGCCCCAGCTGCGGCTTTCCGCTTTCCGCGGCCACCTCCGAAGCATGTTCGAGCCGGAACAGATGCTCCCTGGCCCGACGCACCACCTGCGGAGGCAGCCCGGCCAGCTGGGCTACGGCAATACCGTAGGACTGGTCGGCGGCATCCTCGACGACCTGATGCATGAAAATCACCGAACCGTTCCATTCGCGCACCGTCACCGATGCATTGAACGCGGGCGCATGCTGGTCCGGCAGTTCGGTCAGTTCATGGTAATGCGTGGCGAACAGCGTCAGCACGTCGTCGGCGGCGATAAGCTGCTCGGCCACCGCCCAGGCGATCGCCAGACCGTCCCAGGTGCTGGTACCGCGACCGATCTCATCGATAATAACCAGCGAACGCGTATCAAGCTGGTTAAGGATCGTGGCCGTTTCCATCATCTCGACCATAAAGGTCGAACGCCCGCTGGCCAGTTCGTCACCGGCTCCGACGCGCGTGAAAATCTGTCGGGTCAGCGGAATGCGCGCCTCGTCAGCCGGCACATAGCAACCGGTATGCGCCAGCCATACCATCCAGGCCACCTGCCGCATATAGGTCGATTTGCCGCCCATGTTCGGGCCGGTCAGCAACATGAAACGCCTGTTTTTCATATGCATATGCGTATCGTTGGCGATAAAGGGCTGGTCCCGCATCTGCCGCTCGACTACCGGATGCCGGCCGCCGACCAGCTTCAGGGTGCGTCCGGCATGCACCTCGGGGCGCACATAGCGGCAGGTGACGGCCAGATGCGCAAAGCAGCACAGCACATCGAGTTCGGCGATCGCGCGCGCTGCCGCCTGAATCGCCGCCGCATTCCGGCACAGCATCTGCCGCAACTCTCCGACCAGTTCCGCCTCGCGCTGCATCGCCGCATCCCGGGCGCCGAGAATTTCGGCCTCGAAACGGTGCAGTTCATCCGTCATAAATCGCTCGGCATTGACCAGCGTCTGCTTGCGCACGTATTCGGGCGGCGCCCCTGCCGCCTGAGCCTTGGAGATCTCGATAAAATAGCCGAACACCTTGTTGTACTTCACGCGCAGATTCGCAAGCCCCGTCCGTTCCCGTTCCCTTGCTTCGAAATCGCGCAACCACTGGTCGGCATCATTCGCCAGCCCGCGCAGTCGATCCAGTTCGGCATCGAAGCCCGCAGCAATCGCGCCGCCGTCGCGGAACAGGGCCGGCGGTTCCGCGGCAATCGCACCGCCCAGCGTGACAGCCGGTTCATCAAGACCGTCGAGGGCCGTCAGCATACCGGCAAACATGCCACTGCGCTGCCCGATGGAGGCGCGCAATGCCGGCAAGGCCAGCATTGCATCGGCCAGCCCCCGATAATCGCGTGGACTGGCCCGGTCGAGCGCAATTCGCGTCAGCATGCGTTCCATATCGCGCACTCCGGACAGGGTCGCGCGCAGTCGCTGCAGGGTTTCGGCATCATCGATCAGGCTCTGCACGGCGTCCTGGCGCGCCTGCAAGGTCTTCAGATCGGTCAACGGCGTATCGATCCATTCCCGCAGCTTACGCGCACCCATCGCCGTAACGGTTTCGTCCAGCACCTGGATCAGCCCGCCCTTGGGATCACCGTTCAGCGAGCAATACAGCTCCAGATTGCGCCGCGAGCGGGCATCGATACGCATGCCCGGCGACTGCTCGCGAAAAACAGGCAGGGCCAGGTGCTCAAGGTCGCACTTCTGAGTCTGCTGCAAATAGGCAAGCACGGCTCCCACGGCGGCCGCGACCTCGGTATGACCCGCCAGATTCAGCGACTGCCAGTCGGAAACCCCGAAATGCTGTTGCAGGTGTTCCTGCGCGACATCGGCGGAGAAACTCCAGTCGCCCGGTGCGCTGCACTGACAGGCCGGCATATCTGCCGGCCGGAAGCCTTCATCGGAATGCAGCAACAGTTCCGCCGGGTGCAATACCTGCAACTGCTCGGTCAGCCAGGCATCTCCCTCCCCTTCAAACAAACGCCAGTGGCCGCAGGACAGATCGACGGCGGCCATGCCCCAGCGGCGGCTTCCCCGTGAGCGGAACAGGGCCGCCAGCGGCGCGGAACTGGCATGATCAAGCAATTCGGATTCGGTAATCGTGCCCGGCGTGACCACGCGCACCACCTCGCGCCGGACCGGCCCCTTGCTGCCGTCGGGCGCTTCCATCTGTTCGCAGATCGCCACGCGCTTGCCTGCAGCCACCAGCCGGGCCAGATAACCCTCGGCCTGGTGCCAGGGCACGCCCGCCATCGGAATATCCTCACCGCCGGATTTTCCACGCTTGGTCAGCGCAATATCGAGAATTTTTGACGCCTCGACCGCATCCTCGAAAAACATCTCGTAAAAATCGCCCATGCGATAGAAAAGAAGACAGTCCGCGTATTCGGACTTGATGCGCAGATACTGCTGCATCATCGGCGTATGGTTGGATGAATCAGCCTGTTGTGCCATG
>JAJRVH010000097.1 GCA_021545625.1 Zetaproteobacteria bacterium | reverse complement strand
GACTGACCTCATCAAGTCTCGAAGAACACTATTCCGGCATCCTCGCAGTCCTGCTGCTGGCCGCCGGACTGGCCCGACATTACGCGAATCATCAACAGCACGACTAACTCCGACGATTCCCCCAGCGGCGCGCCATCATGCCGATCAGCACCTGATGCGCGAGATACAGCCACTCCGCCGCAGTTGCAAAAACACGGGGCAAGCGATCCTGCTCGGTACGACGCCACAGAAACAGGGCCAGGGCCAGCAAGCCCGCCTGCACGCCCCACATGCTCCAGCCCGGCAAGGCTCCCAGACTGACCTGACGATGCAGGAACAGCTGGATATTGTACAACGCAACCAGCAATGCGATACCGGCCATCATCGAGCCGGCTCTGCCCGAGCGCTTCTGCGACAGCGACAGCGGCAAAGCGAACAGGCACAGGACAAATACCGTCGTTGGCAAAAGCAGGCGCCGGTTCCATTCGGCAATCGCCAAGCTGCCCCCTCCCTGCCGGACCTTTTCCCAAAGCATGGCCGGCGGCATCAGCATCACATGATCGCCGGCATGCTGACGTTTGAACCGTCCCGAGGGCAGGGGGATGCTGACGCGATAGGCATCGAAGGCGAGGATGCGCTGGCTGCTTCCGGCTCCTTCCATACGCACTCCTTCGTCCATCAACAGAATCAGATGCTGTCCCTCGGATGAAAAGCGCGCCTGCTTCGCCACATAGATCACCGACCCTCCGCCGCGATGGTCGTCGAGAATCACGCCGTGATACACGCCCTGTTCATCCTCGCCTTCGACATAGACGGAGATGTCATTCAGGCTGCGCGTAAACTGCTGCGGTGCGAAAGTGATGCCACCCTTGAGCGCGTAGACCTTGAGCAGCAGATTGTTGAATCCGAGCTGACCCTGGGGCAGCCATACCATCGACACCCAGGAAAGACCACCCCACAGCAGGGCCGCCGCGACAAACAGGCTGCGAAACATGCGGCTGTAGGAAATACCGGAAGCACGCAGCGCATCCATTTCGCTGCTTTGCTGTAGCGATGTGATGGCAAACTGCATCGACAGAAAAAAGGCCATCGGCACGGTCAGCAAGAGGAAATAGGGCATGGTCAGCAACAGCAGGTCGACAATCAGCCCCCATGCCCCGGCGCTGTCGGACAGGTTCTCCATCAGCTTCAGCGCCCTGCCCAGCAGCAGCAGCCCCAACACCATCGCCAGCCCGCCGGCAAAAGGAGCCAGCCATAGCCTGAGAATATAGCGGTCAAGCGTTTTCACGGAAAACAACCTGTTTTGGCTTCAGATGACGGAACATGATAGCATTGCAACCTTATCCGATGAGCAAATCAAGGGAAACTTCACGCCGATCATGACCGCCGACGCGCCGATATCCGAAAAGAAGCTGAACGCATTTCTCTCCGGCATCCCGGTCGTGAAGATAGCGGAAAGGATTGCCGCGGCCACCGGCGGCCATGTTCCGGATATCGCTGCGAAACTGGACATCTATATCAACGAGGCCCGCATATCTTTCCGGCTCGTCGAACCCCGCCTGAACCGCCGGCAACGGCTGCTTGAAGCCGGCGCCGGCCTTTGTCTGCTGAGCCTGTTTCTTAAAAGGGAAGGCTACAACATTACCGCGCTGGAACCGGCGCTGGGCGGCTTCGGGCTGTTCGATGTCGCCAGGCAGGCGATCCTCCGGCACTACCGCGACATTCCACTGGTGGTTCTGGATTGCCCGGCGCAGCAACTGAACCGTCGCATGCATGGCGAGTTCGACCTGATCTTCAGTAATAATGTCATCGAACATATTCCCGACTGGCAGGCTGCGCTGGCCGCCATGAACAGCGTACTGGCACAGGGGGGACGCATGATCCATGCCTGCCCGAACTATACCGTTCCCTACGAGCCTCATTACGGCGTACCCGTATTCCGGCGCTTTCCGAAGCTGTCCAGACGCCTGTTCCTGCCTTCCGGCAGCAATCCTGAAATATGGGATTCGCTGAACTTCATCCGCAGTTGCGACATCAGGCGATTCTGTGCCGAACGGCAACTACGGTGTCGTTTCGAAAAAGCCCTCCTGTACAAAGCCCTCAGGCGCATCAGCGAAGATCCGCTGTTCAGATCGCGGCATGCCGGCCCCGTCGCAACCTGCGCCGCCCTGCTGCAGCGTTCCGGACTGCTGCACCTGTTCAGATACATGCCGGTGGCGCTCTCCACACCGATGGTTTTCGAAATCGCACGCCAGCCCGCAGGGAAGACCGGCTGATGGCCCAGATCGTCAGCGGTTTCCGCGCCATCTTCTCCTATCCGGCGATATACAACCTGGCGCAGAATCTGGTCGGCGCAGAAAAGGCCCGGCGCATACTGGTGCGCGATTATTTTCCCGCCGAATGCCGCTACCGCATGCTCGATATCGGCTGCGGCACGGCCGAAATCCTCCGCCACCTCCCGGAGCAGGTCGATTATGCCGGCTTCGATGCATCCGAGGCCTATATCGCGCAGGCCAGAAAACGATTTGCATCGCGCGGCACCTTCCGGGCCGAGATGGTGCGCGAGGCCACGCTGGATGATACGGAGCCGTTCGACCTGATCCTCGCCTTCGGGCTGTTGCATCATCTGGATGACGACGAAGCCGGACAGTTGTTCGCCATGGCCTCACATGCGCTCAGACCGGGCGGCAGGCTGATCACGGTTGATCCGGTCTACAGTATCCATCAGGGAAGCATCGCTCGCTGGATCATCAGCAAGGATCGCGGCCAGAATATCCGAACCCCGGAAGGCTATGCGGACCTGGCACACCCCCATTTCCCGGATATCGTCGTGCAGGAGCGCCATGACCTGCTCAACATTCCCTATTCGCACTGCATCCTGCAATGCAGCGGGACATAGCAATATTGGTTAGCCATCCCGATTGGGCATGATAAGATTGCCGCATGGCCCACATTTCAGTCGTCATCCCGGTATACAAGGCGGAGGCATGCCTGCCTGAACTGTATCGCCGCCTGAAAGACTCGCTCGAACAGATTTCGACGGACTTCGAATGCCTGATGATCGAGGACTGCGGCGGCGACGGCTCATGGCGCCTGATCAGACAACTGGCTGAGGAAGACCCCCGCATCAAGGGCATCCAGTTCTCGCGCAATTTCGGCCAGCATCACGGCATCACGGCCGGACTGGACCACTGCACCGGCGACTGGGTCGTCGTCATGGACTGCGACCTCCAGGATGCACCGGAAGAGATTCCCCGCCTGTATGCCAAGGCGCAGGAAGGCTTCGAGGTCGTGCTGGCCAGGCGTGCGCACCGCAAGGACTCTCCCCGCAAGAAGCTCTCATCAATACTGTTCTATCGCCTGTTCAACTCCCTGACCGGCATGAACTACGATGCCAGCGTCGGAAACTTTCGGATTATGTCATCCAAGGTCGTGGAAAATTGCCGCCGTATGAGGGAAAGCCTCCGGTTTCTGCCCGGCATGGTCGAATGGCTCGGCTTTCCCGCCGCCAGCATCGAGGTCGAGCACGGCAGCCGTTATGCCGGCGAATCGACCTATACCCTTGCCCGACTGATACGCCTGGCAAGCGATACCATCATCGCCTATTCGGACAAGCCCCTGCGCATGTCGGTCAAGCTCGGCTTCGGCATCGCAGGCCTGTCGTTCATTGCCGGAGTTGCGCTGCTGGTCTATGCGAGCTTCCATGACATCCCCATCATGGGCTGGAGCAGCCTGATCATATCGCTGTATTTTCTGGGCGGCATCATCATCGCCAATCTGGGCATTATCGGTATCTATCTGGGCAAAACCTTCGATGAAACCAAAAGACGGCCGCTATACATCATCAACCATACGACATTTGAAGATGACTGATGATGCCATTCGGCCCGTGCCATGGGACAGCGAGGTATTCGGCATCGATTGTTTTGAAATCACACATGTCGATGCGTACAGCCTGGCCCGGGCCTGTAAACGTCCCGGCCACTATACCGTCAAGATCGACCCCCTGACTGACAAAGGCATGCTGCATCGTCACGGCTTCTACTATGTCGATACGCTGATCGAACCCGTATGCGACGATCCGGACAGACTGACGCATTATCGACACCCGGATTGCAGCATCTCCACCGATGTGGCTGTCGATATGCTGGAGCCCATGTGCCGGGCCAGTTTCCTGCACGGACGCTTCCACCGCGATTTCAATGTACCCTCCAAGGCTGCCGATCAGCGCTATGTCCGCTGGCTGAACCAGCTGCAAAGGGAAGGCGAGATCTTTGCGCTTCTGTATCGCCGACAGACAGCGGGATTCATCGCCTGCCGACAGGGCTCCCTGCTATTGCATGCGATCAGGGATGAGTTTCGCGGCAAGGGACTGGCCAAATATTTCTGGTCTGCCGTCTGCGAACAGCTGTTCCGGCAAGGGAACGCACCGGTCAGCAGTTCGATCTCGGCCGCCAATCTGCCCGTACTGAACCTCTACAGCCGCCTCGGCTTTCGCTTCAAAAGCGCCGTCGATGTCTACCACGGACTGGTGCGCTGATAGTGTTCGCCTGCCTCCGCCCGTCCACCCCGGTTTACCGGTATCTGACCATGGCGTCAGCCCTGCTGATGCTGCTTCCGCTACCGGTCATGCAATACGTCGGAGAGGAAGGCCTGATGGCCATCAAATCCTACGAAATGTTCGTGCGCGATGACTGGCTCCACCCTTCGATCCTGGGAGCAATCTGGCCCCATTCCCCGCTCTGGCACTGGCCGGTTATCGCCATCTGCAAGGTGGTCGGCTGGCAGTATGTAGATATCGCCATCCGTTTCGTATCCGTCGCCGCGACATGGCTGGGCGCGCTCACGGCCGGGGTGATGGCCACATGGCTGTTCCGGGAAGCCAAACAGGCCGGCTGGCTGGCCGCGCTGATTTATCTGTCGATGGGCGAAATATCCTTCTGGTATGGCTGGCTGGGTTATGTCGATGCCACCTTCGGCGCCTTTATCTTTGCCGCCATCGCAAGTCTTTGGCGCGCCATTGAAGATGAGCATTTCGGATACTTTCTGCTGTCGCTGTTGCTGATGTCGCTCGCCTTCATGACAAAAAACATTACCGCATATGCGCTGTACGGTGCATCCGGTCTTGTCCTGCTATGGCGGCTCAAACGCTGGCATCT
>JAJRVH010000096.1 GCA_021545625.1 Zetaproteobacteria bacterium | reverse complement strand
GACACGGTCAGCGGCGATTTGCTGCCGCGTCGCGCCCGCGACTCGGGCAGTTTCGTGATCGGCGCCGATGCCGGCGCATGGCATGCCGAGGCGCAGCTGGACGTGGTCGGGCCGCGTTTTTCCTCGACAGGCAACACCCGCCCGATGGCAGGCTATCATACGACCTCCGCGCGCCTTGCCTATGCCGTGAACGATACCTGGCGCCTGAAGGGGCGGGTCGAGAACCTCGAAAACAAGCAGTATGAAGAAGTTTCCGGCTACGGTGTGCCGGGACGGGCCTGGTATGCGGGCCTGAGCGCGCAGTTCTGATGCCGGGGCCGGCGCAGGCACGCTTGCTGGTTGCACTTCTCGCAGCCGGCGGCCTGCATGCGCTGGCCCTGTTCATCATGCCGGAGCGTTCCGGCGATGTCAGTGTCCGGGCCGAGCCGGGAGCGCTGAGGGTTGACCTGCTGCAGCCTGCACCCCTGCCGAAACAAGGCAGGGCCGCGCCGCATCCGAGCCCCGCGCAGCTGGTTCGGCAGCAGGCAGTTTGGCCGCAGGCACCGGCACCTGAGCGTCGCGCAGGGCCTCAGCGCCGCCGGCCGCAGCCTGTCGCTCCGGCGCGGCCGCCGGCCGGAGCCGCGCCCGTGAAACAGGGGGGTCAGGGATTGCCCGAACATGTGCAGCGCATGATACTGGCAGCCGTCCGTTATCCATTGCAGGCCCGGCGCCACGGCTGGCAGGGACGGGCCGAATTCCGCCTGACGGTGCGCGAGCAGAAGCTGGGCGCTATCGAACAGCTGGCCTCGACCGGCTATCCGCTGCTGGACCGCGCCGCCCGACAGGGCATTGCATCGGTCGGCAATCTGCCGCTCTCCGACGGGCGTTATCGCCTGCCGGTTGTGTTTCGCCTGCAATGAAGCGCGTCCTGCTGTTGCTTGTGGGCCTGTGGGCGTTGCCGGTCACGGCGCAGGCGCAGCATCGCATTCTGGCGCTGGCGCCGCATGCCTGCGAAATGCTGTACGCGATCGGTGCCGGCGACCAGATTGTCGGCGCGGTATCGTATTGCGATTATCCGGAAGCGGCGAAAAAGCTGCCGCGCGTCGGTTCCTACGAAGGCATTCATGTCGAGGCGGCGCTGCGCCTGCATCCGGATCTCGCGGTGGTCATGAACCGCAACGTCAAGGGCGTGGCCATGCTCGAAAAGGCCGACGTCCGCATTGTTGAGTCCGGCCCCGACAGCTTCGCGGATATTTTCGCCGATCTTCTGGCACTGGGGGAGATGACCGGCAGGCGGCTGCAGGCCGGCGCGCTTGTCGCCTCCCTGCAGCGCCGTCTGCAGCAGGTGCGTCGGCATGTGCATCCCGGCACGCGGGTGTTTTACGAGATCTGGTACGATCCGCTGATCACGGCCGGCGGTCCGAGCTTTATCAGCGACATGATCCGCGAGGCGGGCGGGGAGAATGTGTTTGCCGGCGTGCCAATGGAAACGCCGCGGGTCAATGTCGAATCGGTGGTGCGGGCAGCTCCCGAGCTGATCGTAATCCCGGTCGAACAGCGCGATCCTGCCGCGCGCAGGCGTTTCTGGAGGCGCTGGCTCGGGAACGATATCCGTTTTGTCGTGATTGACCCGGATCTGATGCACAGGCCCGGCCCGCGCCTGCTCGACGGACTGGAGCTGCTGCAACGAGCGCTGGCCGGCAAAAGGGTCGAAGCGGATGCCGCGGCGCGTTAAAGTGCGGCACGAAGCGAAGTCGCCGTCCCGGGCGACGGCCGAAGGAGTGAGAAATATGAACAAGCCGACCATGCCGTATTACAAACGTCATGCCATCTTCTGTTGCGGCAAGTCCTGCGGCGAGAATATGCCGCTGCTCAATTACCTGAAGGAGCGGGTGGCGAAGGCAGGGCTGATCATGGGCGATGAAGATGCCGTGCGCGTCAACCGCGCCGGCTGTCTGGGCGTCTGCCAGCAGGGGCCGATCATGGTCGTGCATCCGGACGGCGTCTGGTACTGCGGGCTGACCGAGGAAAAGATCGACCGCATCGTCGATGAGCATTTCAGGGGCGGGGAGCCGGTGGCCGAGTATGCCTTCCACGGTGTCGACTGAATTTACGCAGTCCGAGCGCGATACCGTGTATCGCGTGATCCATGCGCGGCGCGATATGCGTCATTTCGCGGGTGGAGAGGTGGCGCCGGAAACGCTGGCCCGCATCCTTGAGGCCGCGCATGCGGCCCCTTCCGTCGGCTTCATGCAGCCGTGGCGTTTCGTGCGCGTCACCGATGCGTCCCTGCGCGGGCGGCTGGCGGATCTCGTGGCCTTCGAAAAGGCGCGTACGGCGGAGGCCATGGGCAGCCAGGCCGATGAATTCCTGCGGCTGAAAGTTGAAGGCATTCGCGAATGCGCCGAACTGATTGCGGTCGTGCTGGCGCCCGATGACGGCACGGTCTTTGGCCGCCGCACGATGCCGGAGGCGATGGCGCTGTGTTCGGTGTCGTGCGCGATCGAGAACATGTGGCTGGCTGCCCGCGCCGAGAACCTCGGCATGGGCTGGGTGTCGTTCTTCGATCCTGCCGATGTGGCGGAGATGCTCGGCTGTCCGGCAGGCGCGCAGCCGATCGCGCTGTTGTGCCTCGGCCCGGTCCCTGCCTTTTACGATGTCCCGATGCTGGAGCAGCAGGGCTGGCGCGCGCGTCGTCCGTTGCAGCCGATGATCGGCGAGAACCGCTATCCGTGACACCGGCAACCGTTCCGGCGTGCCCTGCGGGGGCGATGCGGTGGTGAGACTGCCGGCCGGCATGTTCGGCGCGCTGAAGCCTATTTCAGCATCGCAGCGTTATAGGCGGCATTGATCAGCAGCAGCGTTTTGACGGAGGCATCGATCGCTTTCCGGTAGCTCCGGCGGAAAAAGCTCATGCAGGTCTGATGGTCGGATGCGCACAGCTCCCTGAAGCTGTTTCTTCCCGGCGCCCCGTAGGGAGCAAAACCGGATTGCGTTGCCGGGTATTTCGCCCGGGCGTCGCGGATGATCCAGAAGTATTCCCACGTCTTCCCGTACAGCCGGTGCGTTGCCGGTACGGGGATGTTCTTCCTGATCCTGGTCAGTGTATCGTCGGCCGTATTCCCGAGAATCCCGTTCAGGCCCTTCGGGATGTCGGCCACGCTGTCCGGCGACACGCGACAGGAATCGCTGGAAGGGATAAACGTATATGTGCCGCTCTGCTTCCACTCAGGCATGGAATCGAACGGGTCGGATTTGTCGATGATGAATTTGAAATGGAAGTTCGGCGCCACATGGGCCGGAACGGTCATGTCCTGGATATAATGCAGGATACGGCCGCTGTATTCGTATACGTCCCCGCTGCGATGCTCATCGATGGCGGCACCCAGCGATTTGATGTGTTTCCGAAACAGATGATGAAGCGATTTTTCGCCGCCGAAAAAGGTCCATCCCATTGCCTGTGGGGTGCCGTCATGGGCATCGTAAAAATGCCAGTTCATGAGCCTGCGCCAGAGGTGATCCCGATCCTCAAGGCTTGTGTATTGGGCGATATTGTCACCGCCGGGCGACAGGGCGTCCCTGACGCCCAGCCACTTGATACACTGCCGGTAGGCGGTGACGGCCTGCTTCGTCAGGGCCTCGTGGTTTTCCGGATCAATGGCATGGGCATTCGTGCCGCAGATGAGAAAGGTGAGCATGGCTACCCAGAGCCGGAGGCATGTGCGAATCGTCATCGTTCTCCCTCCCGTCGGGATGGTAATGATGGCAGAAGCGGTCTGATACATCCAGCCACAGGCGTCGGCGGTTCGCGCTTTCCACGACCCGGCTGCTGAATTACGCTCCGGCCGCATGAGCCGGCAAGCATATTCGATGTCCCCGACAGCGGGCCGATGAACGCGCTGATGATCCAGGGCACGGCCTCGGGCGTCGGCAAGTCGGTGCTGACGGCGGGGCTGTGCCGGCTGCTGGCCAGGAACGGCGTGCGGGTTGCGCCGTTCAAGCCGCAGAACATGAGCAACAACGCGGCGGTGACGGCCGACGGCGGCGAGGTTGGTCGTGCACAGGCCCTGCAGGCGCTGGCTTGCGGCCTGGAACCGGTGACGGATATGAATCCGGTGCTGATCAAGCCGGAGGCCGATCAGACCGCGCAGCTGATCGTGCGCGGACAGGTGGCCGGCAGGCTGGAGGCGCGGCGCTTCCACGAGGATCGCGAGGGTCTGCTGGATACCGTACTTGAATCGTTCGAACGCCTCGGCAGCCGCTACGACATGGTGGTGGTTGAAGGCGCAGGCTCGCCGGCCGAGCCGAATCTCAGGCGCGGCGACATCGCCAATATGGGTTTCGCCGGGGCTGCCGGGGTGCCGGTATGGCTGGTCGGCGATATCGACCGCGGTGGCGTGTTCGCTTCCCTGAAGGGAACGCTGGATACCCTGTCCGCTGCCGAGCGAAGGCGCGTCCGGGCGCTGCTGATCAACCGTTTCCGCGGTTCGCGCGAGCTGCTGGGGGAGGCGCTGGACTGGCTCGTGCGTGAGACCGGCAAGCCGCTGGCCGGCGTGTTGCCGTGGCTGCCGCTCGATCTGCCGGAGGAAGATGCGCCGTACCGGCACGCGAGGGCCGGCGGTGGCGTTTTCCATGTTGCCGTGATCGCATATCCGCGCATGTCCAATCACGATGACATCGATCCGCTGGCCGCCGAATCCGGCGTTTCCGTCCGCTTCGTGCGCCGGGCCGGGGAGTTGCAGCCGGCCGATGTTGTGATCCTGCCCGGTTCGAAGCATGTGGTGACCGATCTGCAATGGCTGCGGGATCAGGGGTTCGTGGTCGCGTTGCAGCGCCATCTGCGCCACGGCGGCAGACTGCTCGGCCTGTGCGGCGGCATGCAGATGCTGGGGCGGTATATCCGCGACGCCGGTGCGGAAGGCGGCGATGGGCTGGGCTGGCTGCCGATCGCCACGACGATGCGTCCGCAGAAGACATTGCGGCGCGTGGACGGGATTGCGCGCTGGCCTGAGTCCGTCCGTGTTACCGGCTACGAGATTCATCACGGTGAGTCCGATATCGACGATGCGCTGTTTCCGTTCGCGGTGCGCTCGGAAGATGGCCAGGTGTGGGGCAGCTATGTGCACGGCCTGTTCGAGCAGGGCGGCTTTCGCAAGGCCTGGCTGGCGGCGATGGGGCATGCGGACGGCGACGGCATCGATCAGCGCCGGCGCACGCTGGCTTCGCTGGATCTGCTGGCCGATACGCTGGAGCGGGAGCTGGCCCCGGAACTTCTGGCGCCGCTGTTGCGCAGGGGGGCGGCGACATGACCGTGGTTATGGCCCTGACGCTGGAATGGCTGCTGGGCGATCCGGGCAGCCGCTGGCATCCGGTGGCCTGGTTCGGGCGCTGGGCGCACTGGTGCGAGTCGTGGCTGTATGACGATGACCGCCGGGCGGGCATGGCCGCATGGCTGTTTGTCACCGGACTGCCATTCGCGATGATCCTGCTGCTGCACGGCCTGTCCGGCCGGCTGTTCGATGCGCTGCTGCTGTGGCTCTGTATCGGCTGGAAGTCGCTGTTCGCGCATGTGAAGACGGTGCTGGAAGCGCAGACCCTGAGCGGCGCGCAGCAGGCGGTGAGCCGTATCGTCAGCCGCGATGTTGATACGATGGATATGGCCGATACGCGTTGCGCGGCGCTGGAATCGCTGGCCGAGAACGCTTCCGATGCGGTGCTGGCGCCGCTGTTCTGGTTTGTCCTGCTGGGAGCGCCAGGCGCTGCGCTGTACCGGATGATCAATACGCTGGATGCGATGTGGGGTTACCGGACGAAACGCTACCGGCGCTTCGGATGGTGGAGCGCCAGGGCGGACGATCTTGCCAACTGGCTGCCGGCCCGCATCACGGCCCGGTTGCTTTTATGGGCGGGGCGGGATGTCGGCTGGCAGCAGGTTCGGGCGCAGGCGCAAACGCATGCATCGCCGAATGCCGGCTGGCCCGAGGCTGCGCTGGCATGGTCCGCCGGGGTCAGGCTGGGCGGGCCGGTTGTGAGGGGCGGGATCATCGAACAGCGCCCCTGGTACGGGCCGTCCGACGCATGCCGCGCGGATGCCGGGGCGGTGGAAGCCCTGAAAATCGTCCGGCATGCACTGGGAGCGGCGGCGCTGCTGGCGTTCGGGATGTCGCTTGTCTTCTGATGGCATGATGCCGTTGCCGCATGGTGGCGGGATTGAGGAGGCGGCGCGCGCATGGGGCTGCGATGTGCGCGATATCCTCGACCTGTCCACCGGCCTGCACCCGGCGGGGGCGCCGGCATGGCTGGGCGACTGGATGCGGCGACATGCCCTGCTGGCCGGATATTATCCCGATATCGACGGCGAGCCGGCCCGTTCGGCGCTGGCGGCTGATTTCGGGGTCGGGCCGGATTGCGTGCTGATTGCGAGTGGCGCCCAGGCCGTGATCGAGATCGTATTCCAGGCCATGGGCTGGAAATCGGTGGCCGTGCGCGTGCCGTGCTACAGCGAGCCGCTGCGCTGCGCCCGGCGGTCTGGCTGCGAGGTGCGCGGCTTCGAATCCGGCGAGCCGCCCGTGGCCGACGCCCTGTGGCTGACGTCGCCGCATAATCCGGACGGCGCATCGCAGCCGTTTCCGGATGGGTACTCCGGCGTGCTGGATGAATCGTATATGCCGTTTGCGGAGCGCCGCGGCATCGGGCTGAAGGCCGGCGTGCTGCGGTTGGGTTCGCTGACCAAGACGTTCTGTATTCCCGGCCTGAGGCTGGGTTATGTGATCGCCGACGAGACCGTGATCCGGAAGCTCAGGGCCTGGCTGCCGCCCTGGCCCGCCCCGACCATGGCGCTGCATCTGCTGCCGGATCTGCTGCCTGAGGCCGATGGTCGCGATGCGCAGGCGCGGGCGGCCCGGCAGCGGCTGGGCGAACTGCTCGGCGCGCACGGCTGGCATGTCCGGGCGTCGGCGGCATCCTTCGTGCTGGCCGGGGCATGCGCCGCGATGCCGGATTTTCCGGCGCATCGCATTCTGGTGCGCGCATTTCCCGAATGGCCGCAACTGGCCGGCTGCCTGCGTTTCGGGCTGCCGGGCGATGAAGCCGGCTGGCGCCGGCTGGAGGAGGCATTATGCCCGTGACGCTGATTCTGGGAGGAGCACGCAGCGGCAAAAGCAGGCGCGCCGAATGTCTGGCCCGGGATAGCGGCCTGTCGCCGGTGTATCTCGCGACGGCTCCGCGGTTGCCCGATGACGACGAATGGCGGCAGCGTCTGCTGCATCACCGGGCCCGGCGCGGCGATGACTGGCGCACCGTCGAGGAGGAAACGGCGCTTGTCGAAACGCTGCCGGATATCGTCTCCCCGGACTGTATCGTCGTCGTCGATTGCCTGACCCTGTGGCTGTCGAATCTGATGCATGCGGGCATTGAACCTGTGCGCGAAACTGACAAGCTGTGCGCACTGCTGCCGGAACTGGACGGCGGGATCATGCTGGTGTCCAACGAGGTTGGCATGGGGCTGGTGCCGGAGACGCCGCTCGGCCGTGCCTTTCGCGATGCGCAGGGGCGCCTGAACCAGCGTGTGGCGGCTGTGGCGGACAGGGTGGAATTCGTTGCGGCGGGCCTGCCGCTGTTGCTGAAGGAGAAAAACGGAACATGAGCGTTTGCATGACAGGAAGCGAGAGCGAGGCGCGGGCGCATCAGGACTGCCTGACCA
Organism: Zetaproteobacteria bacterium; assembly: GCA_021545625.1. Taxonomy (GTDB): domain Bacteria; phylum Pseudomonadota; class Zetaproteobacteria; order Mariprofundales; family Mariprofundaceae; genus JAJRVH01. The sequence continues at coordinate 2,223 of JAJRVH010000096.1, read as the reverse complement.
AGCCGCGCGGTTCGCTGGGAAGACTGGAGGATATCGCCTGCTGGCTGGCGGCCCGGCAGGGAAGGGTGAAGCCCGAGCCGCTGCGTCCGCATATCGCGGTGTTCGCCGGCGACCACGGCGTATGCGAGGAGGGGGTGAGCGCCTATCCGTCGGTCGTGACGGCCGAGATGGTGAGGAATTTCGCGCGCGGCGGGGCGGCGATCAACGTGCTGGCCCGGCAGTGCGGCGCCAGCCTTGCGGTCGTCGATGTCGGCGTTGCCGCGGATCTGGCGGAGCTCGACGGCATCGTGCATGCGAATGTCCGCCGCGGCACGGCCAGCCTTCTGCACGGGCCGGCCATGAGCGGGGACGAGATGCGGGCCGCGATGCAGGCGGGCCGGGATCAGGCATGTGCGGCGATGGACGGGGGGGCGAACCTGCTGATCGCAGGCGATATGGGTATCGGCAATACGACGGCCAGCGCCTGCCTGATCTGCCGCCTGACCGGAGCTTCCCCGGAGGAGGTGGTCGGGACGGGCACCGGCGTCGATCAGGCCGCCTACCGGCACAAACTGGAGGTGGTCGGGGAAGCCCTCGGACGTGTTGCCGGCCAGCCGGACGCGGATGCGCTGCGCGAACTCGGCGGGCTGGAGATTGCCGCGATGGCCGGTTTCTATCTGCAGGCGGCGGAGGCCGGCGTGCCGGTGCTGATCGACGGCTTTATCTCCGCCGCGGCCGCGCTGGCTGCGCGCTGTTTCGAGCCGGAGATCGGTCGCTGGATGCTGGCCAGCCATGTGTCGCAGGAAACGGGGCATGCGCTGGCGCTGGAAGCGCTGGGGCTTTCGCCGCTGCTCGATTTCGGCATGCGTCTCGGCGAAGGCTCGGGGGCGGCGCTGGTTGTTCCGCTGCTGCAGTCGGCGGTGGCGCTGCACAACGACATGGCAAGCTTCGAGAGCGCCGGCGTGACCGACCGCGATGGCTGAACCGGTCGTCATCGACCTGCTGCGCCATGGCGAGGTGGCGGCGAACGGCTGGGCGTTTCGCGGCAGTACCGATGTACCCCTGTCCACGGATGGCCGTCGGCAGATGGAGGTGGTCGGCCGGCGGCTGGAGGATGCGCCGCTGACGCAGGTTGCCGCCTCGCCGCTGTCGCGCTGCCGTTCGTTCGCGGCCCGGCTGGCCGGTGCGCGCGGCGTAAGCCTGAAGCTCCTCGACGATATGCGGGAAATGGATTTCGGCGACTGGGAGAATCGGAGCTTCGATGAACTGCATCATTCGCACGCAACGCTGTTGCGGAGATTCCGGCAGTCACCCGCCGGCATCTGTCCGCCCGGCGGCGAGCCGTTCGACGCGTTCGCGGCGCGGGTGCTCGGCAGCTGGCGCGACTGGCTGGCCGGCGCGGACGGCGAACACCGGCTGCTGGTTGCGCACGGCGGCGTGATCCGCGTGCTGATCGCCCATGTGCTCGATATGCCGCCGTCTGCATTGTGGCGGCTGCATCTGCCTTATGCCTCCTGGAGTCGGGTGTCGCTGCTGGTCGGCGAACAGCCGCGGCTGCTGTTTCTGAACCGGGAGACCGGATGAGGGGACTGAATCTGGCCTTCGGCTTTCTGACCCGCATCCCGATGCCGCCCCTGCGGCATTTCCGCGACGAGGAGCTGGCCGCATCGGCCGTCTGGTTCCCGCTGGTCGGTCTGGCGGTCGGTGCCCTGCTGATGGTCATTTTCCAGCTTGCCTCGACATCGTCCTGGCTGGCGGCCTGGCTGGTCACGGCGGCCTGGCTGGCGATCAGCGGCGGCCTGCATCTGGACGGCGCCGCTGATCTCGCCGATGCGCTGGGGGCCGCCCACCGCGATCCGGAGCGTTTCCATGCCGTGCTCAAGGATCCCCATACCGGCGCTTTCGGTGTCATGGCCATCGTTATGATTCTGTTCGCCAAGCTTGTCGGCGCGGCATCGCTGCCGGATGCCGCGCTCTGGTCGCTGTTGCTGATTCCGGCCTGGGCGCGGCTGGGTTCGGTGTACTGGTCGCAGACGCTGGATGTGCTGGCGCCCGGCAGCGGCGAGCGTTTCAGCTGGCAGGTCTCCCGCCGCTCCCTGTGGTTGTGGGGAGCGGCGCTGTTTGCGCTGAGCATGCTGCTCGTGTCGCCGGCCTTTGCCGTCACGGCCGTGGCGGTGCTGTGGCTGTGGCGGGCATGGCTCGGCTGGCGGCTCGGCGGCATGAGCGGCGACTGTCTCGGAGCCG
>JAJRVH010000095.1 GCA_021545625.1 Zetaproteobacteria bacterium | reverse complement strand
GGATGCGCCGTTCGATGCGGTGTATGAACAGACCTGTCTGTGCGCGATTCAGCCCGGGCAACGGCAGGCTTATGAAGATCGCCTGCATGCATGGCTGAAACCGGACGGCATGTTGCTGGCCCAGTTTATGCAGACAGCGGCGGAAGGCGGCCCGCCGTTTCATTGCGACCTGCTGGAGATGCGCCGGCTGTTCGCGGATGAACGCTGGCGCTGGGACGCGCCCGGACCTGCGGGCGAGCCGCTATTCGTGCCGCACAGGAATGGTCGCTTTGAACTGGGCTATCGCCTGATCCGGAGATAGCCCCTGGCTTTTTATCGCCGTTTTCTGGATGGCGCGCCCTGGTATCTGGCGCGCCATTACTGGTGGGCTTATCTGTGGCGTGGAGGGATCTGGTTTTTCGACCATCAACCGGTCGTCAATGCGATCCTGTTCGGCCAGTACGACAGACTGATGCGGGAAACCCTGGCCCGCTGCGATATGGAAACGGGCCGGAGAGCGTTGCAGCTGACCTGTGTGTACGGCAAGCTGACGCCGGAACTGGCGGAAAAAGCCCCGTCGGGACTGCATATTATGGATGCCTGCATGGCCCAGTTGCAGCTGGCGCGCCGCAAATGCGGGCCGGGATCATTGTTGCCGGCCCGCATGGATGCCGAGCATCTGGCCTATGCGTCGGATTCCTTCGACCGGGTGATCCTGTTTTTTCTGTTGCACGAGATGCCGCCTGCGGCCCGCGAGCGAACCCTGTCCGAAATGCTGCGCGTGATCCGTCCCGGCGGCCGTATATTGATTACCGAGTACGGGGAGCAGCCGGAACGGCACTGGCTGTATCGTTGTGTGCCATTTCGTTGGCTTCTGGGCAGGCTGGAGCCGTTTTTGCCCGGCTTCTGGGAGGAAGACCTTGATATGCGTCTGGGCGATGCGGCCGGCCGGCATGGCAAGCGCATTGAGGCCGTGCCCCGGGTGCCGGTGTTTTCAGGCTTTTATCGCGTGGTCGAATATATTGTGCGCGAAGCGCATTCCGCTGCCTCCGGAGGGAGGCCGGTCAGCAGCTGAACACCTGACGCAGTCCGTCCAGTATCATGTCCACGGCCATGATGCACAGCAGCATGCCGGTCAGTTTTTCAAGCGCTGTCAGCCCGCGCTGGCCGAGCCATGAGGCGACCGGCCGGCCGGCCGCGAACACAGCCAGCGTGATTGCGATGGCCACCACGATGGCGCCCAGCAATACGGACTGCCGGATATCGGAACGGCTGGCGAAAAACAGCACTGTAGCAATCGCCGAAGGGCCTGCCACGGATGGCATCGCGATCGGCACGGCAACCGGATCGTCCGATGCGACATCCTGTTCATCAAAGATTCCGGCAGCCGAAGCGAAAATCATCTTCAGTGCGATCAGGAAGAGTACGACGCCGCCGGCCACGTGCAGCGTGGCCTGTTCGATGCCGAACCAGCCCAGCAGCCGCTGGCCGGCCAGCGCGAACGAGGCAAGCACCAGCGTCGCGATCAGCATTTCGCGGGTGATCGTCCACAGATAGCGCCCGGCTGGCAGGCGACCCAGTACGGCCAGCACGAAGGGGAGATTGCCGAACGGATCGATTACCAGCAGCAGGGGCATGGCAATGAACAGCATGTCCATATCGCATATATAGGGTTCCGCAAAAGCCGGAAAAAGTGCCGTATCGCAGGCCGGCTGGAAGAACGTCTTTTGCTTTGGCATCGTTGGGCGATGCGGCTGATCGATTCCCATTGCCACCTGGCTGATGCGCGTTTCGGCGATTCGCTCGCTGACGTGATGGCGCGTTCGCGTTCGGCAGGCGTGGATACCTGGATCGTACCTTCGGCCCGGCGCGGGGAGTGGTCCCGGCTGGCGGATATGTCCGTGCGAGGGCTTTATCCTGCTTTCGGGGTCCATCCATGGTATTGCGACCGGCACCATGATGGCGACCGGAAGCGCCTGGAGGGTTTGTTGTCCCGGGCGGTGGCCGTGGGTGAATGCGGACTGGATTTCGGGCGGGGGCGACCCGACTGGAGCATCCAGCGACAATGGCTGTGTGTCCAGCTTGATATGGCGCAGGCATGCGATTTGCCGGTGATTCTGCATGCCTGCAAGGCGGAGGACGCGCTGACGGGAGTGCTGAAGGCCCGGCCCGGCCTGCGCGGCGTTGTGCACGGCTTCGCCGGCAGCAGGCAGCAGGCGGAGCGACTGATTGGTCTGGGTTTTTATCTGGGGGTCGGAACGCGTATTCTGCATCGGCGGGCTCAGCGTCTGCGCGAGATGTTTGCAGCGCTTCCGCTTGAAAGGCTGCTGCTTGAAAGCGACGCGCCGGACCAGTCGCCGCCCGGCTGGCAGGGCGACAACGAACCTGGTTGTCTGCCGTCGGTGGCCGGAGAGCTGGGGGTCGTGCGCGATATGTCGCCGCAGGAGGTGGCGAACCGGTGCAATATCAACGCAAGGGAGCTGTTCGGCTTATGAGTGAATCGGATTATGATGCACAGGTTGCGCAGGAGCGCACCGGGATTCTGCTGGGGCGCGACGGGCTGGCATATCTGGCCGGCCTGCATATTGCGGTTGTCGGGCTTGGCGGCGTTGGCGGCGCCGCGGCCGAGGCCGTGGCGCGGGCCGGCATAGGCCGTATGACGGTCATCGACCATGATCATGTCGGCCTGTCGAATATGAACCGGCAGCTGGTTTGCACCGTGGCGTCGCTCGGGGTTCCGAAAGCCGCGGCGATGGCGGATCGCCTGCATGCGATCCACCCGGCCCTGGAGTTGCGGGTACGGGACGTATTCCTGAATCGCGACAATATCGGCAATCTCGTCGGTAGCGGGGGATTCGATTACGTACTGGACTGTATCGACTCGGTGTCGTGCAAGGCGGAGCTGGTGGCCGCCTGTCAGCAGGCCGGTGTGCCGGTGGCCTCGAGCATGGGGGCGGGCGGGCGTCTTGACGTGACGCAGGCGCGCATGAGCCGGCTGGCCGACACATGGAATTGCGGCCTGGCGGCCAATCTGAGGCGCAGGCTTCGCCGCATGGGGGCTTCGCTCGACTATCCTGTCGTTTTTTCTCCGGAAAAGCCGATCAGGCCGCTGCCGCAGCAGCCCATCGAGGGCAGTCCCGGGTCGTTGCCCAGGGCCGTGAACGGAACGATATCCTACATGCCGAACCTGTTCGGTTTTATGCTGGCCGGCTTCGTGATCCGGCAGTTACTGGAATCGCAGGGGTTTCCCGGGCCGCAAGCATAGGCGTGTCCGGCATGTCGTGACGCTCGATCTGATCTGCTTCCGTTCTTTGCCGAAACATGTTCGACCGTTTACCCTTCGCGCCTTCAAGGTTGACGAGAGGTGGATGCAATGCGGTATGACTGGACGATCGACGAAATCGAGGCGTTGTTCGAGCTGCCGTTCAACGATCTGATGTTCCGTGCCCAGCAGGCGCACCGGGCCCATTTCGACGCCAACGAGGTGCAGCTGTCCACGCTGCTGTCGATCAAGACCGGCGGCTGCCCCGAGGATTGCAAATACTGTCCGCAGTCATCCCGCTATAATACCGATGTCGAATCCGAACTGCTGATGAAGAAGGAGGAGGTGATGCGCGCGGCGCGCATCGCCAGGGACAAGGGCGCTTCGCGCTTCTGCATGGGGGCGGCCTGGCGCGAGCCGAAGGGGCGGGCTTTCGAGCTGGTGCTGGACATGATCCGCGAGGTCAAGGCGATGGGCATGGAGGCCTGCGCCACGCTGGGCATGCTGACACCCGAGCAGGCGGCGAAGCTGAAAGAGGCGGGTCTGGATTATTACAACCACAATCTCGATACTGACCCCGAGTACTACAGGGAAATCATCTCGACGCGCAGCTATGAAGACCGGCTGGATACCCTGAAGCATGTGCGCGCCGAAGGTATGAGCGTGTGCTGCGGCGGCATCGTCGGCATGGGCGAAACGGTGCGCAACCGGGCCGGCATGATCGCGCAGCTGGCGCGCATGAATCCGCATCCGGAATCGGTGCCGATCAATATGCTGGTCAGGGTCGAGGGTACGCCGATGGAAGATCTCGACGATCTGGACAACTTCGAATTCATCCGCACGATCGCCGTGGCCCGCATTACGATGCCCGCCTCGCATGTGCGCCTGTCGGCCGGCCGCGAGGTAATGAGCGAGGAGATGCAGGCGCTGTGCTTCCTGGCCGGAGCCAATTCGATCTTTTACGGCGAGAAGTTGCTGACGACCGGCAACCAGGATGCCGAAAACGACCGCGCGCTGTTCGCCAAGCTCGGCATCCGTCCCGAGGAAAGGCCGACTCCGTCCTCGCGCCGTCTGGCCAGCGCCTGAGAGGAGCTATGCGGGCCGGCCGATTCTGAGCAGCAGATAGCCGGCGATACCGGACAGAAACGAACCTGCGAGGATGGCCAGCCTGTCGGTATAGCCGAACAGATCGTCGTTTTCGAAGGCTAGCGAAACGATGAACAGACTCATGGTGAAGCCGATACCGGTCAGTACCGAAACCCCGTAGAGCTGCCGCCAGCTGCTGCCTTCCGGCAGGCTTGCCAGTTTCAGCCGGATGGCGGCCCAGCTGAATACAAAAACGCCGAGCTGCTTGCCGAGGAACAGCCCGAGCATGATGCCGAGAGGAACCGCGTCGCCCATCTGTTGCAGCGAGATCTGTCGGATGTCCACGCCCGCATTGACGAAGGCGAACAGCGGCAGGATCAGAAATGCCACCCACACATGCAGGCCGTGTTCGATCTCCTTCAGCGGCGAAACCGGCTTTCCATTCTCGCCCCTGCCGTGCAGCGGGATCGTGAAGGCCAGCGCGACGCCGGCCAGTGTTGCGTGTACGCCGGATTTGAGCACGCTGATCCACAGAATGACGCCGATCAGGACATAGGCCGCCTTTCTTGTGACGCCGAAGCGGTTGAGCGCAATCAGCGCCAGCAGCGAGGCAAGCGCCACCGTGATCGATAGCGCGGAGAGTTCGGCAGTATAGAATATGGCGATAATGACGATGGCCCCCAGATCATCGATGATCGCCAGCGCCATCAGAAAGATTTTCAGCGATACCGGCACGCGACTGCCGAGCAGCGACAGGATACCGAGCGCGAAAGCGATATCGGTGGCTGTCGGAATTGCCCAGCCCTGCGCGGCCACGGGGTTGGATGCATTGAAGGCAAGGTAGATCAGGGCCGGAACCAGCATGCCGCCCAGTGCGGCGATGCCGGGTAGCGCGACCTGTCGCATCGATGACAGGTGACCGGCCAGGATTTCGCGCTTGACCTCCAGGCCGATGAGCAGGAAGAAAATGGCCATCAGTCCGTCGTTGACCCAGTGATAGAGCGATTTGTCCAGCGACAGCGGGCCGACGCGGATCTCGACCGGGATGTGCAGGAACGACTGGTACAGCGGCGACAGGGAGGTGTTGCTGAGCAGCAGGGCCAGCATGGTCGCCAGAATCAGCAGGATGCCGGCCGTGGATTCCCTGCGGATGAATTCCTCGATGAACTTCATGCCGCCGATGCTAGGCGATATTCGTCGGTAGCGCGAAGAAACTTTCATTGATCCCATCCGGGGCTAGCGTTGCGTCCCGGGCCGACATCGCGGGACTGGCCGCGGGTGGCTGATAAGGAGGGAGATTCATGGTCAGGCATATCGTGATGTGGAAGCTGCGGGACAAGGCGGATGCGCGGCTTCTGAAGGAGAGGCTGGAGGCGCTGAACGGCCGGATTCCGGGACTGCTTCGCCTGGAGGCGGGGATCGACTTTCTGGCCTCGGAACAGTCGGCCGATCTGGTGCTGGTCGCAGATCTGGAAAGCCGCGAGGCGCTGGATGCCTATCAGCGCCATCCCGAGCATCAGGCGGTCGTGCCGCTGGTCAGGGATGCCACCGTTTCGCGCACGGTGGTCGATTACGAAACATAGGGCGGGTGTCCGGCTTTTGAGGTCGCGTTTCCCTTTTCCTTTCTCCATGCCGGGAAGCGGCTATAGTATGGCGTTACGGAGGTGCGCATGTTTCACGGTACGATGACGGCTCTGGTTACGCCTTTCAGGAGTGGCCGGATCGATGAGGATGCCTTTCGGGCTCACCTGGATCGCCAGATCGAGGCGGGCGTCGAGGCGGTGATTCCGGCCGGCACGACCGGCGAGGCGGCCACGCTTTCGCATGCGGAACACAAGCGGCTGATCGAAATTGCCGTCCAGCATGTCAACGGGCGCGTACCGGTCATTGCCGGCACCGGCAGTAACAATACGGCCGAGTCCATCGAGCTGACGCAGGCAGCCAAGGATCTGGGCGCGGATGCGGCGCTGCTGATTTCTCCCTATTACAACAAGCCGACCCAGGAGGGTATCTACCGGCACTATCGCGCCGTGGCCGAGGCTGTGCATCTGCCGCAGCTGGTTTATAACGTGCCGGGACGGACGAATTCGAATATCGAACCGGCCACGGTCGGGCGACTGTCGCGCCTGAGCAATATCGTCGGCATCAAGGATGCGACGGCCGATATGGAGCAGTTGCTCCACACGATGGACGCCTGCGAGGGGCGCATCGAATTCTTTTCCGGCGATGATGCGACCGTGCTGCCGTTCATGGCGCTGGGCGGCAAGGGCGTGATTTCGGTGGTTTCCAACGTGGCACCGAAAACGATGAGGGCGCTGACCGATGCGATGGCAGCCGGCGATGTGGCCGGAGCCCGTAGTCTGCAGCGGGCGCTGCGCGAGCTGAACCGGATGATGTTCGTGCAGTCCAATCCGATTCCGGTCAAGGCAGCCTGCCATCTGCTGGGCTGGATGGACGGCGAGATTCGCCTGCCGCTGACGCCGCTGGAAGGCGAGGCGCTGGATGGTCTGCGGCGCGGCATGCAGGGGTTCGATTCGGGGCTGGAGAAGCTGGAGCTTGGCGCAAACTGATTCGCCTTCGTTTTCCAATCGTCTGAGCTCCCTGTTCAGGCGGCTGGTGCACTCGTTCGCCTATTTTGCAGCCACGCTGGCGGCTGTCGGCGTTTTCGTACTGGTGCTGATGCTGGCCGAGTCGGCCGTCTATGCGCTGACAGGCCGGCCGGTTTCGGTCTGGTCGATGGTGATCGCCGCGATTGCCGCAGCATTCGGTTATGCACCCCTGGTGCAGGCCATGCAGGGATGGCTGGACCGGATGTTTTTCCGCAGCCAGCTCGATACGCTGGCCGCGATACGGCAGCTGGGGGCGGGAGACCTGGCGCAGCTGCCCGTGCAGGATATCGAGAAGGCGCTTCTGGAGCGGATCTGCAAGGTCAGTCATCGCAGCTTCGCGGCCCTGGACGAACGCAGTCTGCCGGGCGGTTCCTCGCACCTGTTCCCGGCTGATGCGCCGCCGGTGCCGGAGGACAGAAGCGGTGATATCGCTCCCTACGAGCTGTACCTGAAGCTGCCGCGAGGCGTCGGGGACGCCTACCTGTGGCTCGGGCCGCGCACCGACCACTGGCCGCTGGATGCCGAGGAGCGGGCCTGTCTGGAAAGCGTGGCCCGGTTCGCGGCGATGAGCCTCGAGCATGCCCGTCTGACGCATCAGCAGGCGGAAGCCGCGCGCCTGGATTCGCTGTCGCGCATTACCCGGCAGCTGCATTCCCACGATCTGAAAAACCGTCTGCACGACCTTGCCTTTCTGGCTCATCACCTGGGTTCGGGCAAGCTGGGCGAGGATGACGTCAAGCGCATGATCAGCGCTATTGGCAAGGTGACCGGTCGTATGCAGACACTGATGCAGCGCATCAGCGATCCGAAGGCGCCGGTCAATCCTTCGATTGCGCCGCTGGATATCGTGGCGCTGCTGCATGCCAGCATCCGCGACCGGCTGTGGCCGGAAGGGGTGAGTATCGAGCGGGATATTCAGCCCGTTCCCCCCGTGGCCGGCGATGCCGAGCTGTTGCGCGGCGTATTCGAGAACCTTTACGATAATGCGGTGCAGGCGATGCAGGGACAGGGGGTGCTGAAGGTCGGCGCGCGCCGGATTGAGGAGGGCGGGGCCGGCTTCGCGGAGGTGTATGTCGAGGATAACGGTGCCGGGATTCCGGCGGACTTTCTGCGTCACCGGCTGTTCCGGTTGTTCGGCACCAGCAAGGCCAACGGCCTGGGGGTCGGCCTGTATCTGAGCCGCCGTATCGTGCTGGCGCACGGGGGAAGAATTACGGCCGCAAGCGAGGGGCCGGGGAAAGGTTCCACCTTCAGGGTGCGG
>JAJRVH010000094.1 GCA_021545625.1 Zetaproteobacteria bacterium | reverse complement strand
TCCAGCGCCGTATCCCAGTCCACCGGCGCGAACGGCGCGTCCTGCGACGTACGCAGCTGCGGGCGCAGCAAGCGGTCATGCGTGCCCACGGTATGGTGCAGTTCGCGGCCCTTCGAACACAGCTTGCCGAGATTGGTCGGATGCCGTTCATCGCCGGACAGCGCCATGATGCGCTCGCCATCCGTTTCCAGACGGATGCCGCAGCCGGTGCCGCAATAGGAACAGATGCTGCTGACCGTGCGGCTCATCCGAGACTCAGCATCACCTGACCATCCTCCACCCTGACCGCGTAGGTTTTCACGCAGCCGGAGTCCGGCGGGGCGACCTCGCCGGACTCCAGATGGATGCGCCAGTTATGCAGCGGACAGAGAATATCATCGCCCGAGATGATGCCGTCGGCCAGCGGCCCCTGCCTGTGCGGACAGCGGTTCTCCACCGCCCTGACCCGGTCGTCGCTGAGACGGAACACGGCAATGACGGTATCGCCCGCGCGCACGGTGCGTGCCGCCGATTTGGGGATTTCATCCAGCTTGCAGATATGGATCCAGTTGCTCATCTTATGCTTCCACCTTCACCGGAATATCGATCGGCCTGTATTCCGCAAATGTTTTCAGATTTTCCTTTTCGGCATCCTCGATCCGTTCAGCCCACGGATCCCTGTCCTGGGTCGCGAGGTACTGGTGCAACCGCTCGACCAGCGCCTTGCGGTTGTCAATATCATCCACGACAGCCGCCTTGATGCTCTCCAGTCCCACCCGCTGCTGCCAGGGCGCGCAACGCTCGTTGTGGCGACCGGTTTCCCGGTAGTGCTGCAGATAGGCCTTGACGATCTCCTCGACCTCTTCAGCCGTTTCGACGATGCACAGCAGTTCGGTCGCAACCACATGCACGCCGCCGTTGCCGCCGCAATGAATCTCCCAGCCGCCGTCGACGCCGACGATGCCGACATCCTTGATTGTCGCCTCAGCGCAGTTGCGCGGGCAGCCGGACACGGCCAGCTTGACCTTGGCCGGAAACCACATCCGCTCCAGCTCCTTTTCCAGATGAATGCCGAGCGCCGTCGAGTTCTGCGTACCGAAACGGCACCATTCGGAACCGACACAGGTTTTGACCGTTCTGAGCGCCTTGCCGTAGGCATAGCCGGACGGCATATTGAGATCCTTCCACATCGGGATCAGGTCTTCCTTCTTCACGCCCAGCAGGTCGATACGCTGACCGCCGGTAATCTTGACGGTCGGCACGTTGTATTTCCTGGCCACTGTCGCAATGCGGATCAGGTCGTCCGGCGTCGTTTCGCCGCCATAGATGCGCGGAATCACCGAGAACGTGCCGTCTTTCTGGATATTGGCATGCATGCGCTCGTTGGCGATGCGACTGGTACGATCGTCTTCGGCCTCTTCCGGCCAGATCATGCCGATATAGTAGTTGATCGCCGGCCGGCAGACCTGACAGCCCTCGCCTTCCCAGCCCAGCGCATGCATCACCTCGCGCACCATGGTCAGCTTCCTGTTCCTGATCTGTTCCTTGACCTGCTCATGGTTCAGCTCGGTACAGGCGCAGATCGGCTCGTGGTCGGATTCGACAAAGGCCGTTCCGAGGGTGGCGGCCAGAATCTGGTCCACCAGTCCGGCACAACCGCCGCAGGAGCCGGCCGCCTTCGTGCATGCCGTGATCTCCTTGCGCGTGGTCAGCCCCTCCTTGACCACCGCATCGACGATCTGTCTCTTGGATATGCCGTTGCAGCCGCAGACGATGGTGTCGTCAGCCATCTGCGATGCCTGATCGAGTCCGGAATGTCCCGAATCGCCGAGGCCGGAGGCCGAAAACAGCAATGTCGAGCGCAGTTCGGATACGTCCTTGCCGTCCTGCATCCACTGGAAAAAAGTCGGCCCATCGGCCGTGTCGCCGAACATCACCACGCCCTTGATACGGTCATCTTCCAGTACCAGCTTCTTGTAAACGCCGCCGACGCGGTCCATCAGCTCGATGACATCTGCCCCGGGTCCGCCCATGAAATCTCCGGCCGAAAACACATCGACGCCGGAAATTTTCAGCTTCGTCGAAACGACCGAGCCTTCGTAGGTTTTCAGGCCCTGCCCGGTGATCTGCCAGGCCAGCACCCTGGCCTGTTCAAACAACGGCGCGACCAAGCCGTAGGCCACGCCCCGGTGCTCGGCGCATTCGCCGACCGAATAGACGGACGGATCGGTCACGGTCTGCATATAGTCGTTGACCACGATGCCGCGGTTGCAATAGATACCGCATTCCTCGGCCAGTTGCTTGTTGGGCCGGATGCCGACGGCCATGATCAGCAGGTCGCACTCCAGCTCGGAACCGTCCTTGAAGCGCAGGCCGCTGACGCGCTCCTCGCCGAGCACCTCGGTCGTCAGCGTCGAAACCCTGAATTTCATGCCCTGCTCTTCCAGCTCCGCGCGCAGCATTTCGCCGGCCACCGCATCAAGCTGCATATTCATCAGCGTCGCCTGGTCGTGGATCACGGTCACGTCCATGCCCAGATGCAGCAGCCCCTTGGCCGCCTCGAGTCCCAGCAGGCCGCCGCCGATCACGGCCGCTTTTTTATACTTTTTCGCCGCCTCGAACATTGCATCGCAATCGTCGATGTCGCGGAAGGCCATCACGCCCTGCTTGTCATGTCCGGGAATCGGTATGATAAACGGGTTGGAACCGGTGGCGATGATCAGGTTATCGTATTCGACCTCGGTTCCGTCCTCGGCCACGACCTTCTTGTGGCCGCGCCGGATGTCGGTGACGCGCTTGCCCAGATGCAGCGTGATGCCGTGATCCGCATACCACTGCTCGTCGTTAAGAATGATGTCATCAATGGTCGTGTCGCCGGCCAGCACCGGAGAAAGCATGATGCGGTTGTAATTGGGATACTTCTCGGCGCCGAAGATCGTGATATCGAACATATCAGGATTGGCTTCGAGTATCTCCTCGATGGCACGCACGCCCGCCATGCCGTTGCCGATCATGACCAGTTTTTTCTTTTCGCTCATTTGGACCTCGCGGGAAACATGATGTATTCCCGGCAGCAACCTTGGTGCCAGCCGCAGAAGGTCCGTTTTCCGCAAAAAGTCGCCATTTCTTCCGGGTCCGTGCCCAAAAGATATGCATCCATGCCCGTTTATTGGGCATCCCCGCCATGCCTGTGCCACCGTTTCATGCGGGCAATGCAGGCCATGCAACAAAAAACGCCTTGGCAACGGCCTTGCTCGGCTCCCGAACCAGATACCAAACACCCTGCCAACCCGGCAGCAAGGGAGTAAACACATGGCCTCCGGCGTCGATCACAGCAAGATCAACCTGTTCTCGTTCACGGGCAAAATGAAGATTCTGCATATGTCATGGCTGGCATTCTTCATCAGCTTCGTCGTCTGGTTCAATTTCGCGCCACTGGTCGCATCGATCCGCGAAACCTTCGGACTGTCCGACCAGCAGGTGAAGCTGTTGCTGATCCTGAATGTCGCGCTGACGATCCCGGCCCGCATCATCATCGGCATGCTGGTCGACAAATACGGACCGAAGATCACGTTCTCGGTGCTGCTGGGCACGGCCAGCGCCGTCTGTTTCCTGTTCGCATTCGCAGACAGTTTCGAAAGGCTGGCCATCTACCGCTTCATGCTCGGCTTTGTCGGCGCCGGATTCGTGATCGGCATCCGGCTGGTTTCCGAATGGTTTCCGGCCAGACAGGTCGGCACGGCCGAGGGCATCTATGGCGGCTGGGGCAATTTCGGCTCGGCCGCCGCGGCCATGGCGCTGCCGACGCTGGCGCTGTGGATCGGCGGCGATGAAGGCTGGCGCTGGGCCATCGCGACGACCGGCGTCATCGCGCTCGCCTTTTCCTTCGTCTTCTATTTTTCGGTCAGCAACAACCCGAAGGGTACGACCTATTACCGGCCCAGAAACCTCGGCGCGATGGAGGTTTCCAGCCGCGGCGACTTTTTCCTCTATTGCCTGATGACCGCGCCGCTCTATCTGGCGCTCGGCGTGCTGGCGTGGAAAATCGGCCCCGCCAATCTGGGCATTTTCACGGCAGCCGAAACCTGGGTGATCTATGGCGCGCTGCTGGTGCTCTATGCCTATCAGGTATTGCAGATCCTGCGCATCAACCGCTCCCTGTTCGCCGACGGAGCGAAACCGGTGCCGGAAATCCACCGCTATCGCTTCAGTCAGGTGGCGGCGCTGAATCTGTCCTACATGGTCACCTTCGGCTCCGAACTGGCCGTGATTTCGATGCTGCCACTGTTCTTTTTCGACACTTTCCGCGATACGATGGATCTCAGCATCGCCCAGGCCGGCCTGATCGCGTCGGTCTTCGCCGGTCTGAATCTGGTCATGCGTCCGGCCGGCGGCATGATCAGCGACCGCTTCGGCCGCAAGAAAACCCTGTTGCTGACGCTGGCCGGCTGTTCGTTCGGCTATTTCATGATGAGCCAGATCGACGCCGGCTGGTCGATCCTGGCCGCCATCGGCGTGATGACGCTCGCATCGGTCTTCGTCAACGCCGGCAACGGCGCGGTCTATGCGCTGGTGCCGCTGGTCAAGCGCCGGCTGACCGGTCAGGTGGCCGGCACGACCGGTGCCTTCGGCAATGTCGGCGGCGTGGCCTTCCTGACCGTGCTGTCGTTTGTCGATGCGCATATGTTCTTTATTGTCATCGGTGCCGCCGCCGCCATCGTCTGCCTGATTGCGGCCGTTGCGCTCAACGAGCCGAAGGGCTATATGTACGAGGAAAACGAAGATGGCAGCATCGAGAAAATCCGGCTGCATTGATAGCCCCTAGGGCCTGTTTTGTGCTTGAATAGACGGATATGAGCAATCAGCTGATCGTTGAAGCGGGGCAATGTTCGCGGGCCGGCATCAAGGGACATAACGAGGACTGCTGCGGCATTCGCATTCCCGGCGGCATGGAACTGACCCACAAGGGCGTGGTCGCCGTCACGGCCGATGGCGTCGGGTCCAGCGAGGCCGGACGCGAGGCCAGCGAATACTGCGTGCAGGGCTTTATCGCCGATTACCTGAGCACGCCGATGTCGTGGAGCGTGAAAACGGCCGGCGACCGCATCATACGCTCGCTGAATTCCTGGCTCTATTCGCAGGGACAACGGCGTTATGCATCGGAGCTGAGCCTGGCCACCACGATGGCCGTGCTGATCCTGAAATCGACGACGGCACACGTCTTTCATGTCGGCGACTCGCGTATCTGG
>JAJRVH010000006.1 GCA_021545625.1 Zetaproteobacteria bacterium | reverse complement strand
CGGGTGGAGGTCCTGCTGCTGGAGCCGGCCGGCGAGGCGCATGTATGGCATGCCTGGGGCCGGGCGAACAAGCCACTGCAGGCCGGTGCCCGGATTCTTATTGCCGACGGATTCACGGCCGAGGTGCTGGAGCGGCAGGGTAAACAGATTCGCGTCCGCCTGCATGCCGACGGACGTTTTTCGGATGTGGCCGAAGCCATCGAGGCCTGCGGTCATATGCCGCTGCCGCCCTATATCGACCGGCCGGATACCGATGAGGACAAGGCTCGCTATCAGACGGTGTTTGCCGAGCATGATGGTGCCGTGGCGGCACCGACGGCCGGACTGCATCTGACGCGGGCCTTGATGGACGCCATGCGCGGGCAGGGCGCCACGTTCGCGCATGTGACATTGCATGTCGGACCGGGCACATTCCAGCCGGTACAGGTCGAGGATATCGATCGGCACAGGATGCACGAGGAAGCCTATGTCGTGCCGGAAAAAACGGCCGGACTGGTGAATCGGGCCAGGGATGAAGGCCGGCGCATTGTCGCGGTCGGCACGACCAGCCTGCGCACGCTGGAGGGGGTCTGCCGGGACGGGCGTCTGCAGAGCGGCGCCGGACGCACTTCCATCTTTATCCGGCCGGGCTATGATTTTCAGATCGTGGATGCGCTGCTGACCAATTTCCATCTGCCCCGTTCGACGCTGCTGATGCTGGTGGCGGCGCTGGCCGGCCGCGAGCGGGTATTGGCGGCCTATGCGCATGCCATAGCCCGCGGCTATCGTTTCTATTCCTACGGCGATGCGATGTTTGTTCCTCGCTCCGGGGCAAAGGCATGAAGATATGGCTGGCCCAGATCACGCCCCGCGTCGGGGAAATGGAGACGAACGCGGCCGTGATGCTGGAAAGCATGCGGCAGGCCGATGCCGCGGGCTGCGACCTGGTGGTGTTCCCCGAATTGTGCCTGACCGGCTATCCGCCCGAGGACCTTCTCAAAAGGCCGGTATTCCTTGATGCGGTGGAGGCGGTGTTGCCGCGACTGGTGGAGGCGAGCGCTTCCGCCTGTGCTGTGTTCGGTGTGCCGAGGCGCGACGAGGACGGACTGAAAAACAGCGCCATGCTGGTGCAGGATGGCCGGGTGATTGGCATCTACGACAAGCAGCGACTGCCCAATTACGGCGTGTTTGACGAGCGGCGCTATTTTACGCCGGGCGATGGCCGGCAGCAGGTATTCGACGTCCGCGGCTATCGCGTGGGGGTCGGTATTTGCGAGGACCTTTGGCATGACGAACTGGCCGGGGCCCAGGCCGGGCTGGCATGCGATATCTGGCTGAATCTGAATGCTTCTCCGTTTCATGTCGGCAAGCAGGGCGAACGGGAGGAACTGGTACGCCGGCGGGCCCGGCAGTTCGCCGCGCCGCTGGTGTATGTGAACCCGGTCGGAGGTCAGGATGAAATCGTTTTCGATGGCGGTTCGCATGCGGTGAGCGCCGAGGGCGATATACTGGTGCGCGGTCCGCTGTTTGAACCGTGGCAGCAGGCTGTCGAAGTGCCCGGTGTACAGCCTCCCGATATCCGTCCGCTGCCGGAGCCGATCGAGCAGATTCGCCAGGCGCTGGTGACGGGCGTGCGTGATTATGTGCTGCGCAACGGCTGTACGCAGGTGGTAATCGGGCTTTCAGGCGGCATCGATTCGGCCCTGACCGCGGCGATTGCCGTACAGGCGCTGGGCGCCGAGAACGTGCTGGGCGTGTTGCTGCCGTCGCGCTATTCGAGCGATCATTCAATCGGGGATGCGGAGGCGCTGGCCGAAAACCTCGGCATCGAGACGATCACACTGCCGATCGATCGCGGCGTGGTTGCGATCGAGCAGACGCTGGCGGATACCTTTTCGGCATGGGGCGTAAGCGAGCCGGACGTGACCGAGGAGAATGTGCAGGCGCGCATCCGCGGCGTGTTGCTGATGGCCATCTCCAACAAGAGCGGCCGCATGTTGCTGACCACCGGCAACAAGTCGGAGATGGCGGTCGGCTATGCGACGTTGTACGGCGACATGGCCGGCGGCTTTGCCGTGCTCAAGGATGTCTACAAGACCGAGGTGTTTGCGCTGGCTCGCTGGCTCAATCGCGAACGGGAGGTGATCCCGGAGCACACGATCATCAAGCCGCCATCGGCCGAACTCAGGCCGGATCAGAAGGATTCGGACTCGTTGCCCGATTACGAGGTGCTCGATGCCATTCTGAAGGCTCACATCGAGGAGCGCCTCGGGGTGGAAAAGATCGCCGGACGAGGCTATGATCCAGCAGAGGTCAGGCGTGTGGTGCGCATGCTGCATATGGCCGAATACAAGCGCCGGCAGGCCCCGCCGGGGGTCAAGATCACCCGGCGTGCATTCGGTCGTGACCGCCGCTATCCGATTACGCACGGATTTCTGGAATAGGATTCAGGGAGCACAGATGAAAAAGATCGAGGCCATCATCAAACCGTTCAAGCTCGATGACGTGAAGGATGCCCTTGCCGAAAAGGGCATCGAGGGCATGACTGTGATCGAGGTCAAGGGGCACGGACGCCAGAAGGGGCATACCGAGCTTTATCGCGGCGCCGAATACGTCGTCGACTTTCTGCCCAAGGTCAAGGTGGAACTGGTCGTGACCGAGAGCCAGCTCGACGAGGCGCTGGCCGCGATATGTGAGGCTGCGGCGACCGGCAAGGTCGGCGACGGCAAGATTTTCGTAACCGCCGTCGAGCAGGTTATTCGAATCCGTACCGGCGAACGCGACGAGGACGCGATCTAAGCTGCTGAAAATTCCTTTTCAGCTTCGATATTGCCAACCCGCGGCATCTGTGGAACAGTTGTGCTTTGCAAACTTCATGCAACAACACCGGGTGGGACAAGTCCATATTCATTGAGATATAACAGAGGAGAACAACCGTGAGCAATGCAATCAAGAAAGTTTTTGAGCTGATCAAGGAGAACGAATGCGAGTTCGTCGACGTTCGTTTTACCGATACCAGGGGCAAGTGGCAGCATGTCACCTTTCCGATCCACGAGCTGAGCGAGGATTCGTTTGAAGAAGGCTTTGCTTTTGACGGATCGTCCGTTGCCGGCTGGTGCGATATCAGCAACTCCGACATGGCCCTGATTCCGGACCCGGAGAGCGCGCGCATCGATCCGTTTTTCGAGGCTTCCACGCTGGTGCTTGTTGCGCAGGTGATTGATCCGCTGACCGGTCAGGACTACAACCGCTGCCCGCGTCAGGTCGCCCAGCGCGCGCTGAAATACATCCGCAGCGCCGGCATCGCCGATACGGCTTTCTTCGGCCCGGAACTGGAGTTTTTCATCTTCGACGGCGTGCGCTGGAACAACGAGATGGGCGGCTCCGGCTACCAGATCGAATCCGAAGAGGCAGCCTGGAATTCCAACAAGAACTTTGCCGACGCTTCCGACGGCATGATCCGCAACTACGGCCATCGTCCGAAGGTGAAGGGCGGCTATTTCCCGGTGCCGCCGGTGGATTCGCTGCACGAAATCCGCAACGACATGAGCCTGGTGATGTCCGATCTCGGCATCCATATGGAATGTCACCACCACGAGGTGGCGACCGCCGGCCAGTGCGAGCTTTCGATGCGCTTCGGCGAGCGCGCGACACACCTGGACGCCGATCGCGACCGCATGGTGCCAGGGCAGGGCGCCACGACCGAGTCGCTCGGCGAGGCTCACCCCGTCCAGATACTCCATCGCGATGAAAAGCGTCCCGTCTTCGGTCTGCCCGAAGTCGTAGACCGTGACCGTGTTCGGGTTGAGCAGGACGCTGGCGGCCTTTGCCTCTGTGTGGAATCGCGTGACGAAGGTCTCGTCTTGCGCCAGCTCGGGGTGCAGCACCTTGATCGCCACACGACGCCCGATGGGTTGCTGAACGGCACGGAACACCGTGCCCATGCCGCCGTGGCCCAGCACACGGTCGACGTGATAGCGACCGCCGATGACCGCGCCCACGCGGCTTGTCGAATGCTCGTCGGATGCGAGCAGCCGAACACCGTCATGCGGACAGAAGTCGAGCTGCTTTTTGTACTGTCGCCCGCAAGACGGGCAGACATACGTCTTCGACAGCTCAGGCTGGTTTGCTGGGCCTACCACCTCAGTTTCAATACTATTGGCGACCCCGAAGCCTGTCAAAGATACTTGAAATGTTCGGAAAAAGGG
>JAJRVH010000093.1 GCA_021545625.1 Zetaproteobacteria bacterium | reverse complement strand
GACCTGCCATCGCTGAGCATATCCCTCGGCGAAAGCGACGATCCGACAGCCTGGTTCACCGGCCTGAAGATTGTCGCCATGCTGACGGTGCTGACGTTGGCGCCGTCGATTCTGGTCATGATGACCTCCTTCACCCGTATCCTCGTCGTCTTCGCCTTCCTGCGGCAAGCCCTGGGCACCCAGCAGTCACCGCCCAACCAGATTCTGGTCGGCCTGGCGCTGTTCATGACGGTCTTCATCATGATGCCCGTGTGGCAGAAGATTGATACCGAGGCCCTGACCCCGTACCTGAACGAGGACATCAACCAGTCCGTGGCGCTAGAGCGCGGCATGGCGCCATTGCGAGATTTCATGCTCAAGCAAACCCGCGAGGACGACCTCCTGCTGTTTGTCGATGCGGCCCGCATCGAAAAACCGGCCAGCGCGGCGCAAACGCCGATGCATGTGCTGATTCCCGCCTTCGTGATTTCCGAGCTGCGCACCGCCTTCGAAATCGGCTTCCTGATCTATATACCCTTCGTCGTGCTCGATCTGGTCGTCGCCTCGGTGCTGATGAGCATGGGCATGATGATGTTGCCGCCGGTCATGATCTCGTTGCCGTTGAAAATCATCCTGTTCGTGCTGGTGGACGGCTGGCATCTGATCACCCAGTCGCTGCTGGCCAGCTTCCACCTGTGATGCAGCCGCCACAGCAGACGGCGCGCGGGGCATACAGATGTCCCGGCGTCACAGGGACGACATTAGCGTTCTTCTGCTGGACATGGCCATGCCGGGCATGAGCGGCGCCGAATACTTTCGCGCCAGCCGCCGGACCGATGCCGGAACCCGCATCCTGATTTTCTCGGATTACAGCCATGCCGAACTTGAGAATAGACTTCCGGAGCTGGAGCCCACGGCATACATTCCCAAGCCGTTCCGTCCCGGCCGCCGCGGCTAAATCCGGCCGGGTTTGGCCCCGGCTTTGCTCTATGCCGGGCATGACTCCCGATATGGTAATCCAGACAGGCAACGAGGCGCTGAAGATGGTACTCCTGCTGTCGCTGCCCATGCTCGGCGTGGCACTGGTCGTTGGTATCGCGATCTCGCTGTTTCAGGCCGTCACACAGATTCAGGAAATGACGCTGACCTTCGTGCCGAAGATCATCGCCGTCTTCGCCGTCACCATCCTGGCCGCCCCGTGGATGACCGAACAGCTGGTGCACTTCACGCACGACCTGTTCGCGATGATACCGGCGCTGACGCAGTAAGGCGTGATGAACATCCCCTTGTTCGATCCCCAGCACATCACCACCGGCATCCTGGTCCTGCTGCGCATCAGCGCGCTGATAATGATGCTGCCCGTGCTGGGGCACCAGCTGGTGCCGACCCAGGTCAAGATCGGCCTGATCGTGCTGCTGACCCTGATCCTCTATCCGGGCGCGCAGCAGCACGTGACGGCCATGCCGACATCACCCGTCGCGTTCGCAGCCGTGGCCCTGCAGGAAATCCTGATCGCCGGCGCCATGGCCCTGCTGGCACAGATGATTTTCACCGCCGCGCAGTTCGCGGGTCAGATCATGAGCTTCCAGATGGGCATGACCGTCGCCAACGTCTTCGATCCGGCCACGCACAGCCAGCAGTCCGTCATCTCGCAACTGGCGATGACGCTGGCCATGCTGCTATGGCTGGCCAGCGGCGCCCATCACCTGTTCCTGCGCGCCCTCGGCGAATCCTTCGTGCTGTTCCCGATCGGCCATGCATGGTCTGGCGGCGGCATGGACATCCTGATCCGCGGCGCCTCGGACATGTTCGCACTGGCACTGAAGATCGCAGCCCCGATCATGCTGCTGCTGACCTTCGTCTATATCGCGCTGGGGCTGCTGGCCCGCGCCGTGCCGCAGATCCAGGTATTCTTCGTCAGCTTCCCGCTGACCGTCGGCCTCGGCCTGCTGACGCTGGCGCTCGGCATGCCGGCCGTGATTTATCTGATGCACGATGCCTTCGTATCGCTGAACATGAAGCTGCCGCTGCTGCTGCAGCGCATGTCGGGGACGTAATACCATGGCCGAGGAACAGGACAAGAGCCAGCAAACGGAAGAGGCGTCCCCCAAACGCCTCGAAGACGCGCGCCGCAAGGGTCAGGTTCCGAGCAGCAAGGAGCCGTCCACGGCCATCGCCTTCATGGTACTCAGCCTGATCGGCGTCACCGGCATCGCCGCGCTGATCGGCGAATCGATGCTGAACATGATGCGCCACTACCTGTCCGGCAAGGCGCAGCTGGAGGCTACCGGCCTCGGCATGCAGAAGCTGCTCATCGAAACCGGCTCCGATATCGCCGTTCAGGTGCTGCCCGTGGCGCTGCCGATCACACTGCTCGGCATGCTGGCCACCTTTCTGATCAGCGGCCCGGTGTTCACCTTCGAAACGCTGAAGCCGAAGCTCGAAAAGGTCAGTCCGATGAAAGGGCTCAAGAAACTCTTTTCGACCCGTTCGCTGGCCGAGTTCGTCAAATCCATACTCAAGCTAGTCATCCTGTCGCTGGTATGCGGCATCGTCGTCAGCGGCCTGTTTCCCGAGATTCTGCGGGCCGCCTTCCTCGACCCGATCGACATCAAAAATCT
>JAJRVH010000092.1 GCA_021545625.1 Zetaproteobacteria bacterium | reverse complement strand
TATTCATGCGTGGCGGAACCGGGAAGAAAACCTGATCGCAACTCGGTGATGGCGGTCTTCAGGGATATGCTCCGGTTGGCGCGACTGTAAAAGCCTCCGGCCCGCCAGTGAACAAGATTCAGGTTTCCGAAATGGTCGAACGCCTGCCCGACATACAGGGCGTTCGGCGACAGGGCCGCGATATCACGTGCCTGACGCAGCATCGTCAGCCGCTCCCCGTCGGTAAAATTCCCGGCTCCCATGCCCGTATCCATGGCCATCAGCCAGACATCATCCAGCCGGTTCAGCTGCCGATAGGCCAGCATGCCGGATACATGATCAATGCCGGACGCATGCGCAAGAATCTTCCGGATAGAGTCCAGATCATTACGTTCCATGGCCAGTGCCAGCTGCTGCCAGGCCGGCGTTTCCAGACGCGCCGCATGCTGGCGCAGCAGCCAGTATGCAGCCCTGTCATGGCGGCTACTATCGAAATACCAGCGCAGCGCAAACTCACGCAGCACCGGATCATCGAGATGCGCGAGCAGGCTTTCGACCCATGCGCTGGCCTTCGGCATGCCCTTCAAATCGCGTTTCAGGGCGGCCAGGGCCTCAACCGTGGCGATATCATTGCGACGAAGATAATCCGGCGTCAGCCGGCTTTTCGGCCACAGGCTGACAAACAGATGACGCCTTAAACGCCAGGCACCGCTGGCCCGTCCC
This sequence comes from Zetaproteobacteria bacterium, assembly GCA_021545625.1. Lineage (GTDB taxonomy): Bacteria > Pseudomonadota > Zetaproteobacteria > Mariprofundales > Mariprofundaceae > JAJRVH01. The sequence goes on along the minus strand of JAJRVH010000092.1, from coordinate 6,620 downwards.
GATGCGGCCAGCGTATCGGCATACTCCAGCATCCACAGGATATCATCCGGATGCGCCTGAACGCTTTTCCGGAACCACGGCAATGCCTGCTGATGCCGACCCAGTTGCCGATAGGCTGCGGCATAGGCCTTCCAGTAAACCTCATGCTCAAGAGCATCATGTTGCCAGCGCTTCAGATAATGTCTGAGCATGGAGTGCTGATTGCTCTGTATCCATACCCACAGCAGTCCCGTTCGCGCCTCAGCGTCGCCGGGAGCCAGCGCAAGAGCCATACGATAATCATGCACGGCCTTATCCAGCATATTACTGTGCAGCATCCACTGGGCATGCACCAGCCAGTAACGTCGCCGCTCGCGGAACACCGGCTGCTGTTGCCGTGTCATATCCACCAGACGTTCCACATCCCGCCAGCGTTCCACCTGGATTGCCGACTCAATTGCCAGCAGCAATACATCAGGGTCGTGAAAACGATCCCAGGCCTGCTTGCTGATCTTCAGCGTCATTTCGACATCGCCTTCCTCCCGCAGAAGAATCATCAGACGCTGGGTTTCAAGGGAGCCGGAAAGATGGTGTTTCCACAGGTAGCGGTATACCCGCATGGCATCATCATGATACTCGAGGTTCCATGCCAGATCGCCGTAGAGCTGCCAGTAACGTTTCGATTTCGGCTGCCTCCGGTCGGTATAGCTCCGCATCAGTACGAGTCCCTGCTCCGGTTCACCGCCGAGCGCCAGCATACGTGCCCGGTTCAGCACTGAAGTTTCGCTGCGGCCGAAACGCCTTTCGATTTCAGCCCAGGTCGCTGCCGATTCATCGAGCTTGCCCATATATTCCCGCAACATGGCCAGCTCTTCCCAGGCAGCCCGGTCGTTCGGGGATTTCTTCAGATAGGCGACGCGCACCTGTTCACTCTGCTCGGGATTGCCAAGCTTCTCCTGCACCCGGGCCATTTCCGACACCTCGGCATTGCTCAGGCCATATGCCGAAGCAGCCCTGGCCAGAAGGCGGTCAACGGCTTCATAATCATGCAGGGCGTTGGCCAGCTCGATGGCTCGCCGGAGCTCATGCTGCTTGCGTCTGTGGCCCACCAGCCACTGCCACTGCCGGTATGCCTCCTCAATGTGCCCTGTCCATTCGGCGATTTGGGCAAGCTGTTCCCTCAGGCCAATATCCTCCGGCATCAGTTGCGTCAGCCTTCTGGCCCACGGATAGGCGGACTGCGGTCGGGCCGAGGCCACCTCCAGCATCACCAACTGACGCATGATACCGGCATCATCCGGATGCCGTTTCAGCCAGGCATGGGCCCAGCGACGGCCCTTTGCATACCTGTGCATGGCCAGGGAAACCTTCATCCCCCGTTCCACCAGCATACGTTCGGCGGGATACCGCGCGATGAATTCCGGCAACACCGCCATGGCCTGTTCAGGACGGTTCGCAGCCAGCAAACCATCGACAGCGCTGACGGCATCGCCGGCGCGGCCACTCAACCGCGCCAGCCGAAGCCGGGCGGCGGCGGCCTGTTCATGCCTGCCCGCTGCAACAAACCAGCGGGCGGCGTCCCCCAGCCAGGCCTGCCTGGCGTCCGGCTCCATACTGGCCAGTCTCAGGTATACCCTGGCCGCCTGTTCCGGAAGACCGGCCTGCAACAGCAGGTCCGCCAGTTGCCGCCACTGCCCGGGCGAAAGTCGATCAGCAGGCAAGGACAGCCCCTTGCTCATGGCAGCCCTGGCCCGACGGCGCAGACTCGGCTCCCCGGGATCTGCAAGCAGGCGCAGCAGGGACAGGCGCAAAGCCAGATAGATCAGCCTGTCGGGAGCGACGCCGGCGGCCTGCACGCCACGCAGCTCCCGATCCGCCTCCTCGATACGACCAATGCTCGCCAGATGTTCGGCATACAGGATACGGATATCGTCATTGGCAGGATTCGCCTTTACCAGCGCCTGCAGATAGGCAGCCGACAATGCATCCGGTTCCCCGATCAGATCCGGGTTCGTCAGAAACGAATTGCGCGGCATCAACAGCACCAGTACGGCGATGATCGCCATCACCATCAGCGACAGCGACCACGGACTGATCAGCTGCTGACGTTTATCGACAGACGAGAAGGGCATCGCCCGTATCCCTGTTCTGAATGGAAAAACGGTAGGACAACCCGTGCCGGTCGGGCGCGATCCGGTCACCATTCAGATGAAGCATGCATGGACGATTGACCGAAAACACGACGGGCAGATGTCCGCTCAGTCGAAAACGGATACGCTGGCCTTCTGCTTTCCAGTAGCGGACAGGCGCATTGGCATATTCCAGAAAGGGCTGCTTCGGCCGCGCCCTAGCCAGATACAGCTGATGCCGCTCCCCCGGAGCCAGATGCACATAGCGCCCCTGATCAAGATTCCGGACACCGATTACGCCGCTGGAGCGGGACAGGTCCGGCCAGCCCAGCTGTTTCGGAATACGCACCGTTCTCAGCGCCGAAGGTGCCCGCAATAGCCAGCCTCCATCCATATTCCTGCCCACAACACCTTTATAATAGGCCTGGACCTTATCGACATAGGCGCTGACCCAGACCGGAAGCACTTCCTGGCGCATGCTCCAGTCATAGACATGCTGCAATGCCTTCAGGGATGCCATCTCCGAGCCCGAATAGAAATGATAGTAGATATCGATGGGTTTCAGGCGCCTCGGCTCATCGGTCAATCTGAAGGTTTCGATCACCCGCTCAAAACCGTAACGCGGCCTGGTCCAGTTGTGTGTGTACAGATTCTCGTTCATGACCGGCGCATACACCTGCAAACGGGAACCGACCGGCCGGGCCATCGACGAAATGTCGGTCAGCGACGGGTGATCGCGGGTCGCGACGGTATTGCCGCCGTTCATATTCCTCAGCCCCAGCGCATCCACCATCTGCAGCGCCTTCTCATCCGGCAGGGCATCGCCCGACCACAGAAACACCTTCACCTTCTTTCCGGGAGGAGCCAGATGCCGGTTAATATATTCGACCGAACCGACAATCTCCTTGCGAAGCGAAAACCGATATCCGGGAATCTTCAGATAGGCATGCTCGTCATAAACGGCCCGCGACCAGCTGAACGGATGCGAAAAGGTATGCGAGGCAATCTCGACATGTGGCAATGCGAAAATGGAGCGGGCGATACGCCGCATTTCGGGTGCGCGTTCCGGATACAGGCCCGTATCCTGCATATCGCTGGTGATCACCGAAACCGTGGCCGGCAACGGATAGGTTCGCAATATTTCGTCGCGTATCACTCGAATGGCCAGGGGCGATCCGGGCATCACGGCCCGTGAAGCAGCCCCGTCGCCGTCGATATGGGTCATCAGCAGGCGTGCTCCGTTCTCGGTCGTCGTATCGAAGACCGGCATCGGTATCAGGCGAAGCGCGCGCCGGAGAAAGGCGAAGATATCCAGCCGCCAGCGCGCATGTTCATCCAGCCCCGTATCCAGCACATAGGGCGCCAGCGCCATGCCTCCCCAGGGAGCGGTCAGTATCACATCCATCCGGCTGTGTCGCTGATCCTCGATGCTTTCATGCACGGTAATCCGCTCATCCGCCACACGCAGCGGAAACAGGCCGCGCGCCAGTGGCCGCGGCCGGGCCTCCATCCTGGCCATCGCATCCCGGTACACAATATGCAGCGGCCGCTGGATGCGACCTGCCACCGCCTGCAAACCCAGTCTGCGGAGGAATGCCTCTGAAGGCTGCATGCCGGGCGAATGGATGATCGCCACCGGCACGCCGTCATCGATCTGCCGTATCAGCCAGTTCATATAACGACGGGGCGAGGGCATCACTCCGTCGGTCAGCCAGCTCACGATGCCGGCATAGCGGCCGGCCAGCGTCATGGCGGGAAGCGGATGACGAATATCACGATATTCGGGAATATAGCCCATGTATTCGAGGGGAGCGGCCAGATAGCGGTGTGCCTGCGAATAGGGGAGCTGAGACTCCTGACTGTCATACAGAACCAGCACCCGGCGTGGAACAACCTCCCGCATTCCGACACCGAGCATGTCCAGAGCCGGATTGGCGACCCAGGGGACGAATCCGAGAGCGGCAATCTCGCGCGCCGTGGAGCGCGCCAGATCCCTGCTGGCCGGCGGCACGTAGTCGATGACATAAACCGGCAACTTGTAATCGCGGCGAATGCGCATCAGCCTGTTCTTCAGCCAGTTATGATCGGCATCAGCCACCTTTTCGTAACGCCCGGTTGCCGCATCCCAGGTACGCAGCAGGGATTCCGCCACCACCCCGGCGACCGCTTCACGGGTATCGGCGATCACCCCGAAACCGCGGTTCAGCAAGATCTTCAGATCCGGAAAGCGTCGGTGCATACGGAGAATCAGTTCGACAAGCCCCTGTCTCTGGGCACGACGCCCGCTCTCGGCGCTGACCTGCAGCCGGTAACTGTCCAGCGTATCGAGAAACACGCCTGAAAAACCCCGGCGGACAAGGGGACTGACCAAACGTTCCAGAACAAAGTCCTGCCATTGCCGGTTGCTTAAATCCATGACCACGCTGTTCCAGGCGCTGTTTTCGCCCAGCTGCCAGGACTCGCCGACATCGGCATACCAGGGTCTGTCCCGTCTGAGCTCACCGACGCTGACGTAGGCAAACACGGCGCTTCCCGCTCGCTTCAGCCTTCGCATCGCCTGTTCGTCGATATAACGCGGTTCAACCACGACCTGCGGAAACATGGCCAGTTCGTTGAGCGGCGGCTTATCAGCGTAAAAGAAGGCAATGCCCCGCTGCATTTCTCCGGCCTGAAGGGCGACGGGAAAGGCGGAAAGAGCGGCAAGGACAAGCGGCAGAAGCATCCGGATCGAAAACATCAGGGCATGACGCGAGCCGCCGTACAGGCATCCCAAAGCAGGCGCAGCCCTTCTTCAGGAGGCGTTTCGGCCCGCATGGCCAGCCAGGCCGCCATCCTGTTCACATCGGCAAGCGAATCATGGATGTCTCCGTCGCGGGGTGGCCTGAAATCTGTTTCGCAGCAACCGGAAAACTTCGACAACAGATGCACCAGTTCAAGCAGCGTCAATGATCGGCCGGTCGCCACATTGCAAACCCCCGTGGCATGGCCGAAAAGCGCTCGCTCATTGGCCCTCGCCACATCGCCAACATAGATAAAATCACGGCTCTGGGAGCCGTCGCCATATATCGTAATCGCCTCCCCTCTTTGCAGACGCGAAACGAAAATGGAAATCACGCCGGCATAATGCGAAGACGGATCCTGTCGCGGACCGTAAACGTTGAAATATCTGAGCCCCAGCGATGACAGGCCGTGCAGGCGTTCGAACAGGGCGGCATACTGCTCATCGATCTGCTTTTCCAGCCCGTAGGGGGAAATCGGAACGGGCTCGGCCTCCTCGGAAACGGGAAGGCTGACAGGATTGCCATAAACCGCTGCGGAAGATGCATAAATCAGACGCCTGACGCCATGCCTGCGAACTGCATCGAGCACATGGACAAAGCCAAGAACATTTTGCCGGCACGAAAACGCCGGCTCCCGGACGGAACGGTCCACCGAAACCTGGGCGGCCAGATGCAGACAGTATTCCATGCCCTGCATCGCGACCGATACGACATCGGCATCGGTCACATCCCCTTCCAGCAGTTCGAGCCCTGCATGATCCATCGGCAGATTGGCGCGTGTTCCCGAACTGAGGTTATCCAGCACCCGTACCCGACAGCCCCGCGCGAGCAGGCGCTCGACCGTATGCGAACCGATAAACCCGGCACCACCGGTAACCAGAACCGACTCTGTATCAGGCATTAATCCCCCTCGTCACAACCTGCCGCAACAAAAGTCGGGCAGGCAGGCATATAAATCCAAATATGATTTATACAGAGCAAGAAAAACGCCAAATCGACGAAGGAATAAAAAAAGCCCCCGACATGGTCGGGGGCTTGATGTGGCGGAGCGGACGGGACTCGAACCCGCGACCTCCGGCGTGACAGGCCGGCATTCTAACCAACTGAACTACCGCTCCGGGCTTCACCGTCCTCCTCGTCGGAGGAATTTTCGGTGGGGCGCAACTTAATGAGTTGCAGATGCAAAATCAACACTTATTTGCCGGCTCCGCGGACTTCGCATCCGTTGCCAACAGACAGGGCACCGCCTGGACGGGGCCTGTATATGGTGGGCGCTGCAGGGATCGAACCTGCGACCTACGGCTTGTAAGGCCGTTGCTCTCCCAGCTGAGCTAAGCGCCCAAAAAACAAGGGCTGAAAAAGCCAGCCCCTGTCATCGCGGGCGTCTGCACGCGCCCGCCTGTCCCGTATTACTTGACCGCGTCTTTCAGGGCCTTGCCCGGCTTGAACTTCGGCGCCTTGGACGGGCCAACTTCAATGGTTTCGCCGGTACGCGGATTGCGCGCGGTACGTGCTGCACGATGGGCTACGGAAAAGGTACCGAAACCAACCAGGCTTACGGAATCGCCATTGCTCAGGGCGCCGGTGATGCCGCTCAGAACTGCTTCCACAGCCTCGGCTGCCGCAGCCTTGCTGAGATCGGCCGCATCGGCCACGTGGTTTACCAAATCTGCTTTATTCATTATTCCTCCCGCTGAACTCGATGGGATCGAACTATACGTAAACACCCCTA
>JAJRVH010000091.1 GCA_021545625.1 Zetaproteobacteria bacterium | reverse complement strand
GTTGCCCGTCTGGGAAAACGTGGCCTTTGCGCTGCTGCGTCGCGGAGAGCCGCCGGAGCAGGCGCGCCAGCGCGCCACCGAGGTGCTGGAATGGGTTGGACTGCCGAAGGCCGAGAACCTGATGCCGGCCGAGCTGTCCGGCGGCATGGCCAAGCGCGTGGGGCTGGCGCGCACCATCTGCCACAAGCCGGATATCGTCTTTCTGGATGAACCGACCACAGGCCTCGATCCGATCATGGCCGATGTCATCAACCGCCTGATCGTGCGCCTGCACAGGGACTCGGGTACAACCATCCTGAGCATCACGCACGATATGAAGAGCGCCGCCATGATCAGCGACCAGATCGCCATGCTCTGCCACGGGCGCATTCATCGGCAAATCACCCCCGATCAGCTAGACTCGGATCAGGATCCGATGCTGCGTCAGTTTGTCGACGGGCGAGCGGACGGTCCCGTCAACTGCAGCGACTGGGGAAAAACAACCGAGGAGGCGGTCACGACATGAATCCGCAAGCCAGACTGGGAGCTTTCGTACTGATCGCGCTGATGCTGCTGGGCCTTGCCACCGGCCGTGTCGGCGACCTGGTCTGGTTCAAACAGGATACGCACATCGTCGAAACGGAATTCGACGACCTGATGGGGCTGGACGTCCAGGCGCCGGTCCGCATGGCCGGCGTCAGGGTCGGGACGGTGCAGGAGATCTACCTGAAGAACAACAAGGCACGCGTGCGCATCGCACTCACCCCCGACGTGCGACTGCCCGCCTCCACGCGCGCCACCATCGTCGGGCGCGGTCTGGTCGGCGAAAAGAATCTTGCGCTGACGGCAAGGGACGGAGATCACGAATGGCTGCCGGACGGAGCCCTGATCCCCTCCGACCCGAGCGGCGATATCAACACCTTTATCGCCAAGTCCTCGGCCATTACCGATGACATCCGCGCGCTGACGCATACGCTGGCGACGGCGCTGGGAGGCAAGGACGATCCGCACTCGCTGCAGCACCTGATCGCCAGGGCGGACGAAGCCGCCGGAGAACTGGCCCGCCTGATCCATGAAAATCAGGACCATATCAGCCGGGCGGCCAACAACCTGGGCGATGCGAGCAGCGACGTATCGGCATTGCTGAACCAGCACCGCGATCATCTCGATCGCCTGCTCGCCTCGCTGCCCGAAACATCCGAGGCCGGGCGCGAATTTTTCAGGGAAAGCACGGCCACGGTGCGCGACCTGCATGCCATGCTCAGCGAGAACAGGGAAAACCTCTATCGCATCATGTTCGAAATGCGCAAGACAGCCGAGAACCTGGAAGCATTCTCCGATGATATCCGCCGCAACCCCTGGAAAGTACTGAGCGAAAAACCGGAGGTGCCACCGGCGCCGGAAACCTCCCGCCTGAAAATGGAGGAAATGCTGCTGACCACCGGGCATATGGGACCCGTGCCAGCCGATGAGTGAAACCGCCGGCCCGCCACTCCGGCGCCCGGCCGGCTGGCTGGCACTGGTGCTTCTGTATGGCTGCGCTACGGCCGCGCCGCCGATGTCGGCCTGGCAACAAGGGCAGCAGCAGTTACGGACGGGACATATCACCGAGGCCAGGCGCGCGTTCGAGCGGGAGCTGCATATGCACCCGGATAATCTGCAGGCGCGCTACAATCTGGCCCTGCTGCTGCACGACCTCGGTCACGCCAACGAAGCGGCCCGGCTGTATCAGGAAAACCTCAACATCGGCTGGCATTTTCCCACCGCCATCAATCTGGCCCAGTATCTGCGCGCACAAAAAAAAACCGATGCGGCCGAAAAGCTGTTGCATGAAACCGCCAGGCGCTCTGCTCACGAAGCGACACCCTGGTACCTGCTCGGCGATATCGCCGACGAACAGGGACGTCCGGAGCTGGCCGGCGACTATTACCGGCGGGCCCTGCTGGCGGACCCGGCCAATGGCTATGCCCATCTGCGCCTGGCAATGTTCCAGTCGCGCCGAGCTATCGACGACAGGGGAATCAGCGAAGGACGCAAGGCCCTGCGGCTGCTGCCCGAATGCGCGCCCTGCTGGCGGGATTACGGCGATATCCTGGCCCGAAGCGGCGCCCGCGAGCAGGCGCTGGCCGCCTATCAGCGCAGCCTGGCCATCCAGCCGGATGTGGATACCCGCCGCCGCCTGATCGAACTCTGGCGCGCTGCCGGCGAAACAGAAAAGGCCAATCGCCTGCAACGGGCGCTGGATATATGGATCAGCCAGCATGCCGACGCCGGATAAACCCGTCCACAGCTTCCCGTTCGCGCCGTCCGTGCTCGGCACGCTGGGCGTGGAAATGGAATGGCTGACCGTCGACGAAACACACGGAGGCCAGATCCCCGCCGCGCCCGCCGTATTCGCCTCAATCGGCAAGAACCCTCGCATCAAACCGGAGTTGTTCACATCGACCGTGGAAATCAACACCGCCATTCACACGGCCACCGCGGACTGCATGCGGGAACTCGGACAGCACTACCATCATGTCCGAGACATTCTGTCCCGGCAACATGCCGCCCTGCTGGCCAGCGGTACCCACCCCCACTCACGCTGGCGCGATCAGCAGATCACCGATGATCCGCGCTACAAACGACTGGCGGAACGGCTGCAGCGCATGGCCCGGCGCTTCAACATCTTCGGCATCCATGTCCATATCGGCATGCCCGATGGCAACACCTGTATTCTGGCCATGAACCGGCTGCTGCCGGTCATGCCCGTGTTTCTGGCCCTGTCGGCCAACTCCCCGTTCTGGCAGGGGGAGGACACGGGCCTTGCCGCCAGCCGCATCAAGGTGTTCGAGGGACTCAGTCAGGGCGGCATGCCCTTCTATTTCAATGACTGGCCGGATTTCGAACACTGCGCCGGCCGCCTGCTGGCCACCGGCAGCATTGATTCGGTACGCGATATCTGGTGGGAGATGCGTCCGCATCCCGATTTCGGAACGCTGGAAATACGCATCGGCGACATGCCGCTGCACTACAGCGACGCAGCCGCCTATATCGCCTACGTTCGCGCCGAGGCCATGGCCGCGGCACAGGGGGCGGCCATGGCCAGGGTGCATCCGTCGCTGATCCGGGAAAACCGTTGGCGGGCTTGCCGTTACGGCATGGATGCCACCATCATCGCGCCGGAGAACGAGGCCATGGTACCGCTGCTGGACTGGCTTCGGGGCAGGCTCGAGCACCTAGCGCGGCAGGGCGCGGATAACGAGGATCTGGCCATCGTCGCGGCCCGGATTCCGCACTGGCACAGGCACGGCGGCGGCGCGCAGATGCAGCGCCGACTGTATCGCCGGAACGGCGATTTTTCCTCGCTGGTCCGGCAGATGAGGGAAAAGGACGGATGGAACGATGACTGACAAGCTGCAAGGCCTGCCTGCGGACGTACTGGAACAGGCGCTGGCGGACTGCATGCCGGAAACGATCCGCATCAGGCGCCACCTGCACCGCTATCCCGAACTTTCCGGGGAAGAGGCGAAGACGGCCGAACTGGTCGCCGAAACCTGCCGAAAACTGGGATTTGAGGTCAGAAGCCGCATCGGCGGCCATGGCGTCGCGGCAATCCTGAAGACCGGGAATGGCCTGCCGTGGATCGCCCTGCGCGCCGACATGGACGCCCTGCCGCTGACGGACGGCAAACAGAACGACTACCGTTCCAGGCATGAGGGCGTCGCCCACGCCTGCGGCCACGACGCCCATACCGCGATGCTGCTGGGTGCCGCCCGCATGCTGACAGTGCTGCAACCATATCTGCGCACCAATATCCTGCTGATCTTTCAACCGGCCGAGGAAACCTGCAGCGGCGCGGCGGCCATGCTGCGGGACGGCCTGCTGTCGGATATCCGGCCGGATTCGGTCTATGCGCTGCACGTTTATCCCTATCTCCCGGCCGGATCGCTGGGACTGCGCCGCGGTGCCATGTGCGCGGCCGCCGACATGTTCGAGGTCGAGGTATCCGGCCGCGGCGGTCATGCCGCCCGGCCGCACGAATGCACCGATGTCATCCTGGTAGCCAGTCATATCATCCAGGCACTGCACCATATCGTCAGCCGCGGCATCAACCCCCTGCATGCGGCCGTGCTGACCATCGGCGAAATCCACGGCGGCCATGCCGGCAATGTCATCCCCGACAGGGTCAGCTTTTCGGGCACCTTCCGCAGCCTGCATCCGGAAACCCATGAACAGATCCGCAGCAAGATGGATCGCATCATCCGCCAGACCGCGGAAACATGGGGTGCCACGGCCACCTTCAGACTGCGCCAGGCCACCCCGGTGCTGAGCAACGATGATGAACGGCTGGCCCATGCCCGGGATGTTTTCGGGCGTTTCATGCCCGACGTGCCGCTGATCGACATCGCCGAAGCCTCGATGGGCGGCGAGGACTTCGCGGCCTTTCTGGAGCGGACTCCCGGCTGCCTGTTCCGCCTCGGTACCGGCAGCGCGCCGGCGACCCGTTACTCGCTGCACCATCCCTGCTTCGATATCGACGAACAGGCCATGCGCAGCGGCGTGCTGGCCCTGACGCTGCTGGCGCTGCATCCCTGATACATGCTTCCGATACGTTTCCCTTGTATTTGCGAAACGTACGCCCTATACATGTTCCATGCTGCGCTTCCTTTTCCTTCTCTTTATCACCGTCCCGCTGCTGGAGCTGTATGTCCTGATCGAAGTCGGCAGCGGCATCGGCGGCCTGACCACCATCCTGCTCTGCCTGCTGACCGCAGCGCTGGGCGGCCTGCTGATACGCTGGCAGGGGCTGAATACACTGATCGATGCACAGCGACGCATGGCCATGGGCGAGCTGCCGGCCGACCACGGCTTCCACGGCCTGTTGCTGGCGCTGGCAGGCCTGCTGCTGTTCACACCCGGCTTCATCACCGATACGGCGGGCTTTCTGCTGCTGATCCCCGCCCTGCGACGCCTGCTGATCAGGCGCCTGCTGCCGACGCCGCGCGCAGGCCGCGGCGATATCATCGACGTCGAGATTATCAGTCACAGGGATCACCTTCCCTGAACGCTTGACCGGCGACGGCAACCCCCTACATTACGTTGTCCCCATCATAACGGAGGTTTCACATATGAATCAGGCAACCCTGTCATCCGCACAACTGGCCGATGAGCGCATCGCCTTTCTCGGTCGCACCTATGGCATGCTGGCGCTGTGCATCGGAGCCGGCAGCATCGGGGCCTATCTGTCGATGGGCATGGCCTTTCCGCAGGAACATCCATGGATAACGCTGTTCATGATGATCGGCGGCATCTTCATCGTGCAGGCCGTCCGTCATATGCCCGGCATCAATTTCGCCGCCCTGCTCGGCTTCGGCGCCCTGACCGGCATGGCCATCGCGCCACTGGTCGGCATCGTGGCGGCCAAATCGCCGATGCTGGTCATGCAGGCGTTTCTGACGACATCCGTCGCCTTCGTGGCGCTGACCGGCTACACCTTCGTATCCCGCAAGGATTTTTCCTTCCTCAAGGGCTTTGTCTGGACCGGTCTGATCGCCATGATCGTGCTCGGCCTGTCCAACTACTTCTTCTTTGAATCCGGCACACTGGCGCTGGCCATGTCCGGCATGGGCGTGCTGCTGTTCTCGGCCTTCATCCTCTACGATACCTCCGCCATTCTGCGCGATTATCCGAACAACGAGTATATCGCCGCTGCGCTGACGCTGTATCTGGATGTATTCCTGCTCTTCGAACACGTACTGGTACTGTTCGGAGCCCTTAGCGACGACTGAACATAACGATCCCGATGCACAACGGGCCGCTTTCCGGCGACCCGTTGTGTATCAGGGCCGTAACTTGAGGCCTCCCGGCCATCAGGATAGCCTGCCCGTCTGTCGACATGGAGATAAAATATGCTGGATCAAGCTTTGCTGGACATCCTCGCCTGCCCGAAATGCAAGGGTAGCGTGCATTACAACGATGAGAAAAACGGCCTCGTCTGCGATGTCTGCCGCCTCGAATATCCGATCCGGGACGATATCCCGGTCATGCTGATCGACGAAGCACGCAGCCTGTCCGACTGAACGCCTCCGCCCGAGTCGGCATATGGCCCTGCTGGTAAAATTCATCTGTTATCTCGTTCGCCTGCTGCCGGTGCGTCTGGCCGGCGCGCTGGGGGCCGGTCTCGGCCGGGCAGCCTGGGCGCTGGACCGCCGTCACAGGGACATCGCCATGAAGAATCTCGATCGCGTCTATCCGGACAGGGATAAAGGCTGGAAACGACGTATCGCGCGAGAGTCCTTCGCCGAACTGGGTCGCACCAGCCTCGAACTTCCGCATGTGTTTCTTCGCTCGAGAAACTTTCTCCGCTCCCGCATCGAAGTGGAGGGGGAAGATGCGTTCCGCGAGGCCATGCGACGGGGCAAGGGCGTCATTCTGACCGCCTGCCACCACAGCAACTGGGAGCTTGGAGCCCTGTCCTTTTCCATGCTCGGTTATGAATCGGACATCATATATCGTCCGCTTCGGCAGCCGGCCGCCGAACGGGTGCTGAAAGACTTCCGCGAACGATTCGGAGCTCATTTTCAATCCCGTCATGAAGGACTGCGCTGGCTGCCGCGGGCACTGAAACAGGGACACAGCATTGCCGTGATGATCGATCAACACCTGTCCAACGGCACGCCGGTTCCCTTTCTCGGCCACCCGGCCAATACGACCACGTTGCCGGCCGTGTTTGCCGGCAAATACCAGACGCCGGTATTCGGCGTCATGCTGCACCGCATCGGCCACAGCTTCCGTTTCCGCCTCGAATTCTGGCCCATTCCGATGCCGGAAGCAGGCGACGAGGTACATGCCATGCAGACCGTCTGCGACAGTTTTGCACCGGCCATCCATCAGCGTCCGGAATTGTGGCTGTGGATCCACCGACGCTGGCTGTATCTGGACGAGAAGGAAGCCGGCCTGTGAGCAAACACCGCGCCGTCTCTCGCGCCCGCTGGCAACTGGCTCAGCGCTCGGCGCTGGATGCATGGAAGGGAAAGAATCTCGCCGAGGAACGCAGGGCGGCCGAGAAAAAATACCTGCCGCTGCTCAGGCGTTATGCGAACACGCTACCCGAGGATGCGCACATCCTCGAGATCGGCTGCGGCGCGGTCTGTCTGACCCAGAAATTACCGCAAAAATACAAAACCTACCTCGATCCACTGATTGACGATTTCCGGCGCATGTTTCCGGGCGAGCTGGCCGACGGGGAATACCTGTCCGAATCAGGCGAAGAGATACGCAAACAGAGCCGCAGTTTCGACCTGATTGTCTGCCTGAACTCCCTCTCCTATACGCTGAACCCGGAACTGGTCATGAACGAGATCAAGCGCCTGCTCAAACCGGACGGACGGCTGATCCTGAGCATCCGCACCCACAGCGGCCTGGAGGCGCGGCTGCATTATCTGGCCGAACGCTGGCTGCCATGGCTGTGCCGCAGCACCTGTCCCTACTTCTACTCCCTGACCGGCATACGCAACAGCCTGAAACGCCATTTCAGGATCATCGAGGACATCCCGCTGGGTAAGCCGGCCGGCCTGCCGGGATTCAGACGCGAGGAACATCTTTTCATCTGCTCGCTGAAAACGGGTGCCGCAACCGGATGATGACCCCGCAACGCCGGCGCATCGTTATCGCAGCGCCCCAGTGGATCGGCGATGCCGTCATGGCCCAGCCGGCCATGCGCGCCATTGCGCGTCATCATGCCGGCGACGACATCCATATCGTCGGCAGGCCCTGGCTGAAGGATCTGCTTCCCTATCTCCGGCTGGATCCGGCCGGCTACGCCGAAACCGTACCGAAGGCCGATATCGCCTACCTGTTTCCCAACAGCTTCCGCTCCGCATGGCGTTGCCGCCGGGCCGGCATCGGGAAAATCATCGGTTACCGCGGTCAGTGGCGCAGCCTGCTGCTCAGCCGCGCACTGCCCCGCCGGCTCGATATGGACCACGAACACCACCGCCTGTTCTACCTCGATCTTGCCCGACAATGCGGCATCGTCGTCGATAGCGAACAGGTCAAACTGACCGCGCCCGACGGAGCCGGACAGACGGGCCAAAACATCATGCGTCAGCACGGGCTGGATCCGGAGCGGGTCATCTGCCTGGCCCCGGGCGCCCAGTTCGGCGGCGCCAAGCGCTACCCGGCGGACCGCTATGCCGAGGTCG
>JAJRVH010000090.1 GCA_021545625.1 Zetaproteobacteria bacterium | reverse complement strand
TCAGGGCCTGACGCGCCAGACTTTCCGCGTTCAGCGCCGCGGCATGGGCCGAAGCTGCAAGATTCGCATCCAGCTGACTGGATTCACCAAGCTCCAGCTTGCTGACCACCGCATGATTCAGCCTTTCCAGCATATCGCGCTGCCTTTCGCGCAACCGCCACGTCCGGCGTGCGAAATACAGCGACACCCAGGCTCTGGCCGCCTCGATCATCAGCCGCTGACGTACTGCCTCGCGTTGCCTGGCTACCGCTTCCAGCTCGGCCGAAGCCATGTCCTGCCGGAGCCCCCGCTTGCCACCCAGTTCAATGCCCTGCGACAGCGTAATGTAGTAATCGTTGCTTGTGCCGCCGCCGATCAGCCGACGTCGCTGCGGCTCCAGCGACAGCTCCGGGTTGTAGGCATAGGCCCGCTGTTCGGACAGATTGGCCGCGGCTGCGGCCATGTCCTGCCCGGCCATCTGCAGCAACGGGTGAACGCTGGCGGCCTGTTCCATGGCCTGCTGCATACTGCCAGCCCAGACCGGCAGCGACGACATGCAAAACAGCATACCGGTCATCAATAAATGTACGCGCATGATTCCTCCTGCGTATGAAGTCAGATAAAACCTGAAAATGCTTGGAAATGATGGAAGGAAAAGGCTGCTATCCGGGAATATCCGCGCCGATGCGCGGATTCAGTGCATGCGCTTTCGCAGGCATGAAAGCCGTTACGAAAACGGCTGCGCTGCGGAAATCAGCCGAAGAACGGCCTTGGTGGCTGTTCGATCAGATTGAAAATTTCGGGAAGGTTCAAAGACACGGGCAGGCTGAGCCGCTCGATCCAGCGCTCGGCACGTGTCTGACCGTAGTCCGGCAGGCCGAGAAATACATGCGCTGCATGGGCGGAACAGGCAGGTTCAACCGGGCCGCTCCGATCTCCGGACGGCGAATGGTCGGCCGATGTCGTGCCGATGTCCGACGCCTGACCGGCGGCATGCAGCGATGCGGTTTCAGCCGGAGTATCCGCCGCATGGCACACGTCGATACCCGCACCGCAGACGAACATGCCCATCTGCAACGAAAAAACGGCGACCCATGCCAGATAACGCATGCCTGAAACATTATGCTCCCCGGGAACCGAAAGCAAGTCGGGCTTGAGCGTCCATACAGCCACAGCCATCCTGCCACGATGTGACTCCCTTCACATTCCGGTGCCTTGCACCTACATTAGTATCTGGTCCATGATGGGAGGTTGGCATGCCAGATAAGCATCACACGGGATACGGCCGTGCATGAAAACGGACATGCGGCCAATGTCGTCCGGCTGCAACGGCAGCCGGAGTCCTGCGGTCCGCGCATCTGGGCCGTCGCCAGCGGCAAGGGCGGCGTCGGCAAGAGCCTGATCTCCTCCAGTCTCGGACTCGCGCTGTCCCGTCAGGGGCGTCGCGTCGTGCTCGTCGATCTCGATCTCGGCGGTGCCAATCTGCATACCTGCCTCGGCATGCCGCATCCCGACGTCACGCTGTCCGATTTCATCGACAGCCGCGACCGGACAATCAACGAATTCGTTCAGCCGCTTCAGGATCTGCCGGCCGGTCTGATCAGCGGCGCCGCCGACGGGCTGGAGGTCGCCAATCTGAAACATTTCCAGAAACAGAAGATCATTCGCAATCTGCGTCATATACATGCCGATTATGTGATTCTCGATCTGGGCGCCGGCACCGCCTTCAACACCCTCGACTTCTTCATCGCCGCCGAGCGCGGCATCATCTCCGTGGTGCCCGACCCGACCTCGATCGAAAACACCTACCGTTTCCTCAAATGCGCCTTCACGCGCAGGCTGCGCGAGGTGCCGAAGCAGACACGCAAGCTGATGGCACGCATCCTCGGCATGCGTCAGGGGGAAAAGCGCCGGATTCGCACGCTGGCCGCCTCCCTGAATGCCATGCAGCAACTGCATCCGGAGCATGCCCGCCTGCTGCAGGGCGAACTGGCGCGCCAGAAGCTGCACCTGATCGTCAATCAGGTGCTGGAGCCGTCCGACACCGAACTCGGCCCGTCGATGGCGCTGGCCTGCCACAAATACTTCGGCCAGCCGCTGGAATATCTGGGCCATCTGAACCACGATCGCCAGATCATCACGGCGCTGCGCGGCCGCAAGCCGTTTCTGACCACCTATCCGCAGTCGCGCGCCGCCATCAACCTCGAACACATGGCCGCCGCCCTGCTCGATCAGGACAGCCGGAGTGAGGCATGAGCGGCAAGACAGCCAATTATTACGAACTGCTCGAAATCAGACCCGATGCGTCCAACATGGACATCATCAACGCCTACCGCCAGGCCAAGCTGACCTTCAAGGCCGATTCCATGGCCACCTATTCGCTGTTCGACGAGGAAGAGTTACGCCAGATGCAGGAGCAGATCGAACAGGCCTATGCGACGCTGTCCAATATCGAGAAACGACGGGTCTACGACCGGCAACTCGGCCTCAGCCGGGAAGAAGGCGCATCCGGCCGCGAAACGGCGGACACCGTGCAGGACAATGTCGTCACGCTGGATGGCGGCGCAGAACGGCCGGCGGGCATCCGCTACCGCATGGCCGTGGCGACCGTGTTCACCGGCAGACTGCTCAGGGAGGTGCGCGAATTCAGGGGCATCGAACTGGCTGCCATCGCCGAACATACGAAGATCTCGCGCCAGTATCTGCAGGCCATTGAGGACGAGGATGAAAAGCATCTGCCGGAGCCGGCCTATCTGAAGGGCTATCTGAAGCAGTATGCGGCCGAGATCGGCCTCGACCCCGAGCGCGTGGTCGGTCGCTATCCGCCGCTGCAGCGCGGCGACTGACGCGTCAGGCCGGTCGCGACCGGGCCAGTGTGGCCTGCATGCGCAGCCACAGCCAGGCCATCAGCGACAGCGAAACGGCGAACACCAGCATCTGCAACGCGCTCGGCGCCTCATCGTATCCGATCAGCACATGCAGAAATTCGCCCGCCAGGCTCTCCTGCGACAGCCAGGCCGACGTATTCCACAACGGATCGATCAACGGCGGCAACCATTCGATCAGCACCAGATTGGCCGCCGCCTGCGACGCCATGCCGGCAGCCAGCAGCATCAGCAGCCATCCGGCCACGCTGAACATGCGCTGCACAGGTATGCGCACCAGCCCGGCATACAGCAATCCGCCGGTCAGCAGGGCCGCGCCGGCGCCGAGCAGGCCGCCGAACCATAGCCCCTCGCCTTCCGCCGCCTGCGCCGCGCCGAACAGGAAGAACACCGCCTCGCCGCCCTCGCGCAGCACGGCCGCGAACGCGACGACGGCCAGCGCCATATACGGCGCACCACCATCGCGCACCGATGTGCCGACCTGGCGCATCCTGTTCGCCATCTCGCGGCCGTGCCGTCCCATCCACAACACCGTCCAGGCAATCAGTACCGAGGCCAGTGCCAGGATCGCCGCATTGAAAATGAACTCGCCGTCGCCGTCGAACGAGGCCTCGACCTCTTCCATGAACAGCGCGAACAGGGCCGCGCCGACCAGCCCGACGCAAATGCCGAGACCGATCCAGCGGCGCGATGTCCGCAGGCCGCGTGTCGCGGCCAGCAACACGCCGATCACAAGTACCATCTCCAGCATTTCGCGAAACACGATCACCAGTGACGATATCATGCTCCGCCCACCTTCGAGCACCGCGCGCAATGTCCGAACATCACCAGCTGATGGCCGCTGATCACAAAGCCGCGCTCGCGGGCCACGGCCTCCTGCAGGGCTTCGATCGTCGCATGGGCGAATTCCTCGATGCGTCCGCAACGGGTGCAG
>JAJRVH010000089.1 GCA_021545625.1 Zetaproteobacteria bacterium | reverse complement strand
TATCTGGCTGATCCGCAGCGGCGGAATCCGGCGACTGACCAAGGATCACCGCCTGATCGTCGATCGCAACAAGTCCTATCTGGCCCGCGCCATGGGCGGCGAGCACGAGGTACATTTCGATTATGACAGCCTGCCTGTACGGGAAGGCGACCGCTTCCTGCTGACCAGCGACGGCGTGCACGAGTTCCTCGATGAGGCGAGTCTGAAGGAGCTGGCGCTTGCATCCGCGCCCGAGGCCGCGGCGGCCGCCATCGTCGAGTCAGCCCTCGATGCCGGCAGCGACGACAACCTGACCTGCCAGATACTGGAAGTACGGCAGCTTCCGAATCAGGACGAACACGAATATTACCGGGAGCTGACCAGTCTGCCGTTCCCGCCACCGCTGGAGCCGGGCATGCTGCTCGACGGCTACCGCATCATCCGGGAACTGCATGCCAGCCATACGATACAGGTCTATCTGGCCGAGGATACGGAAAGCGGCGAAACCGTCGTGATCAAGACGCCGTCGGTCAATTTCGAGGACGACCCGGCCTATATCGACCGCTTCCTGCACGAGGTCTGGGTCGGCCGGCGCATCGACAGTCCGCATGTATTCAGGGTCTATCAGCTCAAACGCAAACGCAGTTGCCTGTATTATGTCACCGAATTCCTCGAAGGGCGTTCGCTGGCTCAATGGATACTCGACAACCCGAAGCCGGATCTGGAGCAGGTGCGCGATATCGTCGGCCAGATCATCAGGGGGCTGCGCGCCTTTCACCGGCGCGAGATGGTGCATCAGGATATCAAGCCCGAAAATATCATGATCGACAAGCACGGCGTAATCAAAATCATCGATTTCGGCTCCACGCAGGTCGCCGGACTGAAAGAGGTTTATACGCCGGTGCGCCAGCAGCATGTGGAGGGCACGGCCAACTATATCGCGCCGGAACTGTTCGACGGCTTCGAGGGAACTCCGAAGAGCGATATGTATTCGCTGGCCGTGACGGTCTACGAAATGCTGTCCGGCGGACATTTTCCCTACGGCGATCAGCAGCAGACCCGGCGACTGAAGGACTACCGTTACACGCCGGTGCGCAAATACAATCTCGATGTGCCGATCTGGATGGATGGCGCGCTGGAAAAGGCACTGAACCCGGATCCCGAAAAGCGCTACGACACCTTCTCCGAATTCGAGATGGACCTGTGCAGGCCCAATCCGGCGCTGATGAAGTCCACGGCCCCGCTGCTGGAGCGCGACCCGGTCGGCTTCTGGCGCGGTCTTGCCCTGATCCTGCTGGCCCTCAACCTGCTGCTGCTCTATCTGCTGTCGCGTTGACGGCGGCGGCCCCCGGCTCCAGCGTGCCGGCATGCATATATGGGTCGATGCCGATGCCTGCCCGAAGGCGATCAGGGACATACTCTGCCGCGCCGTGGCTCGCACCGGCATTGCCATGACGATGGTCGCGAACCGCCGTCTCGCCATCCCGGAATCGCCGCTGATCGACATGCTCGAGGTTGCAGCCGGCGCGGACGTGGCCGACCATGAAATCGTCGCCCGGCTGCAGCCGGGCGACCTGGTGATCACGGCCGACATCCCGCTGGCCGCCAATGTCATCGCATGCGGCGCCCACGCGCTGAACCCGCGTGGCACCTTCTACAACGAAAGCAATGTAAAACAGTATCTGAGCATGCGTAATTTCATGGACGAACTGCGCGGCAGCGGTATCGCCACCGGTGGGCCGGCCGCATTCTCCAGCAGCGACCGCATGGCCTTCGCCAATCAGCTGGACCGCTTCCTGACCCGTCATCTGAAACCGGGTTCGCAACCGTCATAACCTCCCATGCCGCAAGAGCGGCATTGCCAGCGCTTCGGCATCGCCGCTAGGATAAGCCGGCAATTCCCTGCCAGGAGCGGATATGTCCGACCAGCCCGATATCATCGACAGACTCAGGAAAACTCAGGAAAATATCGCCGTTGTCATCGGCGTAATCATCGCGCTGACCCTGTCGATCTATTTCTTCACCTATGCGATGCTGGTCGACAAGGGGCTGTCCGGCCTGCTCTGGACTCAGGGACTGTCGGCCATCGCCATGGTGCTGATGCTGATCTATCTGAAGCCCGTTTCCTTCCTGCTGGCCCGCATATGGCTGGGCCGCCGCGCGGATAACCGACGGGCGCTGGAATCGGTTTCGCTGTCGGATATCGGCAGGCGCCAGCCCTAGAATTCCCGGCTTTCGCCGTCGGGCTCCGAAAAAAGCCCGGGCAGACTGTCGAGCCAGTCCTGCATGCGCCGCATGCCCTCCCGCACATCACGGAAGTCGTCCCGGGACAACACGCCATCATGGTTCCGGTCCAGCGCATCAAACCCCTTTTGTACCGACGGGCGCAAATGCCGCATGACTTCATCCATCGTGATCCTTCCGTCGCCATCGATATCGAATCCGGAAGTCCCGATATCGCCCGCCTGCGCACCGCAGGGCAGCATGATCAGCAGAATCGGATATAACAGCGCCCTCCCCGCATAACGGCGGATCCATGCCACGGCTATACCGCGCATGCTATTTTCCCGACGGCAGGGAGAACAATACGTTTGCATCCGGCGCAAGCATGGTTTTCGGATACGAGCCGTCCCAGCGTTCGATCATATGCTGCTTCACCAGCAGCGGCGTCAAAGAGGCGGACACCCGCTTGTTTGCATCCGCCGTAGCCCTGGACTGAACCGTGATCTTTTCCGCCTCGGCCCTGGCCGCGATCACCCGCTGCTCCGCTTCGGCCCTGGCCGCGATCACGCGTTTTTCCGCTTCACGCCTGGCTTCGATGATCTGAATGCGCTTTTGCACCTCCGCCTGTTTTTCCGCCATTTTCAGGCGCTCCTCTTCCTGCTTGGCTTCCTGAACCTGAAGAATCTTGTTCTGCACCGTCCTCGGAAGCTGGATGTTGCGCAACACCACATCGTTCAGGATAAAGGGAATGGCATCGAATTCCCGTGCCAGCCGGGTCTTGAGCTCGGTGCCGATCTTCTGTCTTTCGACCGCAATGGTTTCCGCCTCATACTGTCCGACGACATCGCGCGTGATCGAACGGACGATAGGGTTGATTTTCTTCTCGAAATAATTGATTCCGAGCGTCCGGAGCATCGTCGGCATCTCGAGCCGGTCAGGGGTGTACTGCACCGACATTTCGATGCCGATCGGGAGATTCTTGTTGTCCATAACGGTAATGGCCGGCTTGTTGACGATACCGCTTTCATCAGGCAGATCCTTGGAGCCCCGATAGTTGGCGGTCTGCATCTTCACATCCTGAACAAGCACGGATTGCACCAGCGGAACCTTGAAATGGATCCCGGGCTCCTTGACCGAGTCCGAAAACTTGCCGAACGTGACCAGCACTCCGACCGTGCCGTCCCTGACGATATACGAGGCCTGCATAAGCAACAGCAACAGCAACCCTCCCGCCACCCATTTCCAGGGACTACGTCCGCCTCCGAGGCTTTTCGATATCCGTTCCATCGCATTCCCTCCCGCAGACGGAGCATCATACAGAAGCGGCGTTTTGGCAAATCGCGACGAGGGCCGCCCCTCTCATCCGCTGTCAGGCCGGGATAAATTTCAGCGCCACGCCGTTGTTGCACCAGCGCTGGCCGGTCGGCTCCGGACCATCGTCAAACACATGGCCCTGATGGCCGCCGCAACGGGCGCAGTGGTATTCGGTGCGCGGCAGGATCAGTTTGAAATCGCGCCTGGTTTCCGTATGTCCGTCGATCGGCGCGTAAAAGCTCGGCCAGCCGGTGCCGCTGTCGAACTTCGTTTCCGAGGAGAACAGTTCCAGCCCGCAGCCCGCGCAGACATAAACGCCCTTCCCGTATTCCTTGTTCAGCGGACTGGAAAACGGGCGTTCGGTAGCCTCGCGGCGCAATACCGCAAACTGTTCGGGCGTCAGTATCTCGCGCCATTCGGCATCGCTGCGCATGATCTTTTCCATCGTGTTCTTCCCTCCCGCATGCGTCGCCCTCGCCTCTTTCCACAAGGGCCAGGTCGCCGCCGCCAGCACGGCCAGCAACGAGCCGCGGATAAATGCCCGCCTATTCATCGGCCGCATCACCCCACAACTGGCGCAGCCGCCGGTCGCGCCCGCAGTTATAGCGATAGAACCTGTAGCGGACCGGATTCTTCAGATAATAGTCCTGATGATAGTCCTCGGCCGGCCAGAAGGTGCCGGCGGCGACGATTTCGACGACCACATCGCCGGCAAACGGCTTGTTTTCCTGCAGCTGCCGCTTCGAGTCCTCAGCCAGCCGTTTCTGTCGCTCGTTATGATAAAAGATGGCCGGCCGGTACTGGGAACCGACATCGCAGAACTGGCGATTGGCGGTGGTCGGGTCGATATTGCGCCAGTACACATCCAGCAGCGTCCGGTAATCGACCCTGGCCGGGTCGAAAACCACCTGCACGGCCTCGGCATGGCCGGTAACGCCGGATGAAACCTCGGCATAGGTCGGGTGTTCCCTGTCCCCGCCGGTATAGCCCGAGGTCGTCGAGATCACGCCGTCGAGCGCGTCGAACGGATGCTCCATGCACCAGAAACAGCCGCCGGCAAAGGTCGCGGTTTCAAGGCGCTGTTGCTGATCCATACCGGCGGCGCCG
>JAJRVH010000088.1 GCA_021545625.1 Zetaproteobacteria bacterium | reverse complement strand
CTCGCGTCGCCGGTGCGCGTCCAGCGGCACGATATCCCGCCAGTGTCCGGCTCCCTGCGGCCCGGCCAGCATATAGGCCATGCGGGTCAGCAGGGATGCGGCAAAGACGAAGCCCAGGGCAGCATGCACATCGGTTAGCCAGTTCACGCCTGACTTGCTCAGCCCCAGCGCCTTTTGTTGCCAGAGAGCGATGCCCAGCGGCAGCAGCAGGATGATGGCCAGGACATTGAGCCAGTGGGTCAGGCGTATCAGCCCGTCCCAGACAGCCACGGGCCGATAGCCGTCAGGAGCGGAATCAGTCAATGCTCTTCAGCTTCACGATGCCGATACCCATCAGCAGCATCGATACGACGATCGAGATGCCGCCGATCGGCGTCAGCGAGCCTGCCCAGCCGAATCCGGCGCCGGCCAGGTACAGCATGCCGGAATGGAACAGGGCGCCGATGATCAGCAGCACCGATACGGTTCTGGCAATCCAGGCATCCAGCGCCAGGCGGCAGAGCAGATAGCCGATGATGATATTGAGCACGCTCTCAAGATTGCCGTGGGCATGGGCCGCCTTGAGCAATGCATGCTGGGGTGATTGCAGCCAGGCGCCCAGCTCGGCGGGCGGCAGCTGAAACTTGCTGGCCAGGAACATGCCCAGCCCCAGCGTCGTCAGAAAATAGAAAAAGCCGAAGGCCATGTTTTTCTTTCCAGTCATCGTTTTTCTCCTTCGTGATTTCGGGGCGCGAGCCCCTTGTCGAGCAGAGCCAGCAGGCGCTGCAAATCGTTTTCCAGTGTCTCCAGAGGATTAAATTTCAGATGCGCCGGGTTGTTGTAGCGCAATGTGGCCTGATGGATGTCATAGGCGGTCTGCTGAGCATTGTCGCAGTGAAAGCGTTGCTGTTTCACGCCTTGCTGCAGGATGTCTGCCAGCGCCGCGATCACCTGCTTTTCGAAATCCAGCAACAGGTCGCGGTGACGGTTGTTGATCAGCGCCATCATGTCGTACAGGTGGCGGGTGCCGGCGAAGTGGGCATGCCCCAGTCGCAGGCGGGTCAGCAGGAAGGCTTCGAGCGCCGCCAGCGCATCCTCCTGGTCTGCGGCGGCCCGGATGCCGGCATCCAGCTTGGCATGCAGCTGCCGCTGGAGTGCGGCGACGGCCAGCGCCTCCTTGTTTCTGAAATGGCGGTAAAGGTTGCCGACGCTCATATCGCAGTCGCCCGCGATCTCGGCCATCGTGGTCTTGTGATAGCCGTAGTCCGCGAAGCGGCGCTCGGCGGCGTCGATGATGCTTGTCCGGACAGCCATGCGGTCAGTATGAAGGAGTGAATAATGAATATCAAGCCATCATATTCATTTTCGAGGACCTGCGTCCGGGATGCAGCCGGGCTATAATCGTGGTGCGCGGAGGATCCATGACACAGCTGAAGGACGAGCGTTCGCACGGCCACCAGTGGGGGCTCAGGGTGGGCACCGAAATCGTCGCCTCGACGATGATCGGGCTCGGCGCCGGTTTTCTGGTCGACCGCTGGCTGGATACGCGGCCGCTGTTCCTGCTGCTGTTCTTTGCCTTCGGCGTCACGGCCGGCTTCATCAATCTGTATTATGTGATGGGGCTGGGAGAGCGGCATGATCGTGAAAGGAGGGGTCGCTGATGTCCGGCATGCAGCCGCTGCATCCGTTCGAGGTGCATATCCTGTATCCGCTTGAGCTTTTCGGCTGGGATATCTCGATCAGCAATACCAGCGTGGCGCTGATCGGATCGGTGCTGGTGGCGGTGCTGGCGCTGCTGTTGCTGCTGCGCCGTCCCGGCCTGTTGCCGGACCGTTTGCAGCTGCTGGCCGAGTCCTATTATCTGTTCGTGTATCGTATGACCGTCAGCAATATACGCGGCCATGGCGAGGCCTATGTGCCGGCTATCCTGACGCTGTTTACGCTGATTGCGGCCAGCAACCTGATCGGCCTGCTGCCGGGTGCGTTTACGCCGACCACGCAGATCGTCGTGACCGGCACGCTGGCGGCATCGGTGTTTGCCTATACGCTGGTATTGCGCATCCGGCTGCACGGCTGGCGCTTTATCCTTTCCTTCGTGCCCGCAGGTGTGCCGGTCTGGCTGTTGCCGCTGATGATGCCGATCGAGCTGCTGTCGTTCATGGCCCGGCCCGTATCGCTGGCCGTACGCCTGTTCGCCAATATGACGGCCGGCCATACCGTGCTCGGCGTGATCGCTTTTTTCGGGCTTCTGGCTCCCTGGTATGTGCAGTGGGTGCCGATGTCGCTGTCGGTCGTGCTGCTGGCCGTCGAGATTTTTATCGCGGCCATTCAGGCCTATATCTTTTCTGTGCTAAGCTGTGTGTATATCGATGATGCGATCCATGCGCATGGCTGACGGGCAAGGAGGAGTCGATGGATGTACAATCCGCTTCGCTGATCGGCATGGGGCTGGCCGCCGTCGGCATGGCCGGCTCGGGTATCGGCATCGGCTATATCTTCGGCAAGATGATCGAGGCGGTGGCGCGGCAGCCGGAGGCCGAACCGATTCTGTCCAAATATGCCTGGATCGGCTTTGCGCTGGTCGAGGCGATTGCGCTGTATGCGCTGGTGCTGGCCTTTATCATCATGGGTCAGGCCTGATCGCGAAAGGCCATGCCGCAATTCGACGCACGTTTCTTTCCGTCCGAAATCTTCTGGACGCTGGTGGCCTTCGTGCTGCTGTTCCTGCTGCTCAGGCAACTGGTGCTGCCGCGTATCAGGGCTGTGCTGGACCGGCGCATACGGGAAATGCAGCGGGACATGGAAGAGGCCCGACGCCTGCGGGAGGAGGCCGAACGGCTGCGTGCCGACCATGACGCGCGCCTGAAGCAGGCCGGCGAGGAGGCCCGCCGCATGTTTGACGAAAGCGAACGCCGGGCGCGCGAAAGGCGCCGTCAGCTGATGGATGAATGGAAACAGGAAATGAAACGTCGCCAGCGCGAATTCCATGAGGATATTGAGGCGTCGAAGAACCGGGCCGTTCGCGAGATCAGGGAGCAGTCTGCGGCCCTGATCGTCGCGGCCACCGAGAAGATTCTCCGGCAGCGGATTCATCCGGACGAGGCCGAGGAGGCTGTTCGCGAACTGCTCGCGCAGCTGGATGAGGAACGGAAGGAGCGCTGATCAGCTCCCGGCTTCGCCGGCGATATCCAGCACCAGTTTGCCGGCCATGTCGCCGGCCTCGATGCGGCGATGGGCCTCGGCCGCGTCGGCCAGCGGCAAGACGTCGGAAACAAAGACCGACAGCTTGCGCTCGTCAAAGAACTGGGCGCACTGTTCGAGGATGGCCACCTGATGTTCGGCTGCTTCCTCAAGCCCCATGATCATCGGCGTCAGCATCAGCTCCTGCGACAGGCGGATATTGCGCAGGCGCAGGGTCTTCCACCCGGCATCGGCCGGCACCTGCAGGATCGTGACCAGATCCCCATAAACGCGCACGGCCGGAATCAGCTGCTTGAAGGCAT
>JAJRVH010000087.1 GCA_021545625.1 Zetaproteobacteria bacterium | reverse complement strand
GCCGAGGCATCGGCGCCCAGCCAGCTGGCCAGGCCGATATAGCCGGCCTCCCTGAGGCCGAAGCCGTTGAGCGAAACGGGAAGGATCGACACCAGCGCCACCAGTCCCACCATGACCGCGAACGCGGCCCAGCTCATGTCGAGGCCGACGGCCATGCCCAGCAGCACATGGGTTTGCACGACCATGATCTGAAACAGCATCGATACCGGCAATGAGCGCCACCACATGCGGCGAAAGCGGGGGCTGGCCAGGGGCAGTTCCTGAAACCGGCTCAGCCTTGCGGGCAGGCGCTGCCAGAGCCAGGGGATCAGCAACAGCAGCAGCCACATGCCGCCCGCCATCAGGATCCAGACGATCCAGAATTCCGTTGGCCAGGAAAAGGCGAGCATGCAGACGCTGATCAGCAATACCAGAGCATACAGGCCGTTGATGCGGTCGAGTACGACGCTGGCGGCGGCCGGCACGGCCATGGACGTGCGCCCTTCGCTTTTGGCCAGCAGAACCGCGCGCACGACATCGCCGCCGATCGTGGATGGCAGGAACAGGCTTGCGAACATGCCCAGAAAATAGAGGCGGACCTTGCGCGACGGGGAAACCTCGATGCCGAGCCCTTCGGCCATCCATGCCCAGCGGATGCCGCACAGCACATAGCCGCCGGCCATCAGCGCGACGGCTCCGGCCAGCAGCAGCGGGTCGGCCGAGCGGACCCGTTGCCAGACATCGCCGAGGTCGATATAGCTGATCACTGCGCCGAGCAGGGCGAATGTCAGGGCGGCCTTGAGCAGCAGCGGCCAGCGGGATCGGATCATGCGGGCAAGCCTAGGAGTCCGGGCGGCCGAGGGCAAACGGCGCGCCGGCAACGGCATGGATGCTTTTTATGCCGGCTTTGCCTAGATTTGCCGGCCTTATGTTTGCCGTTTTCCTCCCCCGCTGGCTGTTGCTGGCATGGTTGCTGCTGGCGCTGGCCACGATCGGTCTGGTGCCGCTGTTCGATTATGATGAAACGGTCTATGCGCAAACGGCGCTGGATATGATGCATCACGGTCAGTGGCTGGTGCCGGAGGCGAACGGCATGCGCTTTTTCGAAAAGCCGCCGTTTACCTATTACCTGATGGATGTCTGCTTTGCGATATTTGGAGAGAACGCCTTTGCAGCGCGGTTGCCGTCGCTGCTGTTTTCGCTGGCCACGGCCCTGTTGCTGCTGTGGGGCGGGCGCAGGCTGCATGGTGCCGCCTTCGGCTGGCTGACAGCCCTGATCTATCTGAGCATGTTCGAGGTCGGCTTTCTTGCGCATGCGGCGATCCTGGATGCGGTTCTGAACTTCTTTGTCGCCGGAGCGCTGGTTTTCTATCTGCTGTGGCGGCACGAGGGACGGGCATCCCTGATGCGCCGGGCGGCATTGCTGGCCGGTTGCGCAGTCAGCATCAAGGGGCCGGTCGGTTTTGTGATTCCGTTGCTGGTGATGGGGCTGGATCGTCTGCTTGACCGGGGCAGATCGCCGCTGTTGCGGGACATCCCGTGGCTGTCGGCGGCGGGACTGTTTCTGGTCGCGGCCCTGCCCTGGTACCTGATGATCCTGATCGCCAATGGTCCGGCGTTTCTCTATGAGTTCATCTGGGTGCAGAACATCGGCCGTGCGCTGCATCCGATGCAGGGCCACGGCGGCGGCTGGTACTATTATCTGATCGTGTTTGCCGCGTCGGTGTTGCCGTGGCTGGCCTGGATGCCGTGGCTGTTCGGCAGCGCCGTGGTGCGGCTGCGCGGAGAGGCCGGGCAGCTGGCGCGCGTCTGTCTGCTGTGGATCGGCGTGGTGATGCTGCTGTTTACACTGGCCCAGACCAAGCTGCCGCATTATATCTCCAGCATCTATCCGGCCGTGGCCCTGTTGCTTGCCATGGCCTGGCGGCGGGCCCGGCCGCCGCATCTGCATCGTCTGGCATGGGCGACGGCGCTGGTGCTGATGCCGATGGCATGGGTGATGCTGTTGCTGCCATGGATCTATCCGTGGCTGAGCGGTCTGGTATCGCATCCGCGGGCGCTGGCCATTGTCGCCCAGCCTGTCGAGCCCGGCTGGATGGTGGTTCTGTCCGGTGGCATGCTGCTGCTGGCGATCGTCTGGCTGCTGGCCGGGCGGCGTCCGGAACAGGCGGTCTGGCGGATGATCGTTCTGGGCATGCTGTTGCAGGTCACGCTGCTGGTCGGGCTGGGCGGCTTTGCGGCCCGGCTGATTCAGGGGCCGCTGATGGAGATGGCAGCCACGGTGCGCGCGGCTCCCGCGGACATGCCGCTGTATTCCCTTTATCTGAATGCGCCGTCGGTTTCGTTTTACGGAGGCAGGAATTACGCGATGATCGACCGGCAGAAGCTTGCCGGCCTGCTCGGCGGCGGGGAGCCGTTCATGCTGATGCTGCGCAGCGAGACCGGCGGAGAGTTGCCGCCGGCGATTGCCGGGCGCCGGCCTTTGCTGGACCGCGGCGGCTATCTTCTTTTCAGCGTGTTTCCGAAGGAGGGTGGCTGATGCGTCTGTCGGTCGTGATTCCCGGTTTTAACGAGGCGCGTCGCCTGCCCGCCACCCTTGAGGAGGCTTACGGCTGGCTTGAACAATATATGCCCGGCGATTATGAACTGATCGTTGTCGACGACGGCAGCACGGACGATACCTGCGCCTGCGTGGAGCGCCTGCAGACGGCGATGCCCGGTCTGGGCCTGTTGCGCCAGCCGCAAAACAGGGGCAAGGGAGCGGCCGTGCGGCGCGGCATGCTGGCGGCCTCGGGCGATGTGCGCCTGTTCATGGATGCCGACCATTCGACGCATGTGTGCGAGGTCGAAAAGGTGTTCGCAGCCATGGATGAAGGCGCGGATGTGGTGATTGCCTCCCGCCAGCATCCGCAGTCCGAAATCGCCGAACATCAGTCGTGGCTCAGGGAGCATATGGGGCAGACCTTCAATGCCCTGATGCGCGTCATGGTCGGCATCGCCATGCGCGATACCCAGTGCGGATTCAAGGCGTTCACGGCCGATGCGGCGGAGGCGATCTTTGCCGAGCAGCGGCTGGACGGATTCAGCTTCGATGTCGAGCTGCTGTATCTGGCGGGCCTGTTCGGATTCGAGGTGGCGGAAATTCCGGTTCGCTGGGTGAACGAGGAGCATTCGCGGGTGCGGTTGCTGACCGATCCGGCGCTGATGTTCGTTGACCTGATGCGTATCCGCTGGATGCATCGGGCGCTTGAGCGGCGGTCGGGCGGATGAAGCTGGTGCATGTCGGGCTGCTGGTCGCGGATCTGGATGCGGCGGCGACGTTTTACGAGCAGGTGCTGGGGCTGTGCCGCGCGCCAAGGCCGGAGCTGGGCTTCGACGGCATCTTCTATCGGCTTGAGGGAGGCGGCCAGATTCACCTGATGCGTCTGGACAACCCCTGTACGGGCTGCCATGTGCCGGAGCATGGCGGCCGCGATCGTCACCTGGCGCTGGCGGTTGCGGATCTTCAGGGCATTCGCCGCGCGCTTGAGCATGCGGGCATCCCGTACACGATGAGCCGTTCCGGGCGCGCCGCGCTGTTCTGTCGCGATCCGGACGGCAATGCCATCGAACTGCTTCAGTCCTGAATTCCGATGCTTTTCCGGAGTCTTTGCCGGGCGGGGTCGTCGGCAGGGCCTGTTCCCGCAAATTCCGGCACATCCCGCCCGGAATGCCTTGCACCGCATCGAATCCGGCGTCTTCGACAACACTGGAATTTGCGGGAACAGGCCCTAGCTTGGCGCGATGTCCCGTCTGACCGTTGATGACCTGTCGGCCTGGTTTGCCGAAGGATGCAAGCCGGCATCCGAATGGCGCATCGGCACCGAACATGAAAAAATCGGCTTTTGCGCCGAAACCCTGCGGCCGATCCCCTACGAGGGCGAACGCAGCATATCGCGGGTGCTGGAAATGTTGCAGCCGGGCTGGGAGCCGGTGTGTGAGAGCGGGCATCTGATTGCGCTCAGGCGGGGGCCTGCCTCGATCACGCTGGAGCCCGGCGGCCAGCTGGAGCTTTCGGGCGCGCCGCTGGCCAGCATCTTCGACACCTGCCGCGAAACGACCGATCATCTGAAGCTGCTGAAGGCGGTGACCGAAAACCTGAACATCGGCTTTCTGGGGCTGGGCTTCCAGCCCAAATGGCGGCGCGGGGATATCCCGTGGATGCCCAAGGCCCGCTATGCGGTGATGCGTGAATACATGCCCCGCGTGGGCGGTGGCGGTCTGGACATGATGCTCAGGACCGCCACCGTGCAGGCCAATCTCGATTTTTCCGACGAGGCCGACATGGCCGCCAAGATGCGCGTCAGCCTGTGCCTGCAACCGCTGGTTACGGCGCTGTTCGCGGCCAGCCCCTTTCTGGAAGGCCGGCCCGCCGGGGTGTTGTCGATGCGCGCGGCCTGCTGGCTGGACACCGATCCGATGCGCACCGGCATCCCGGCCTGTGTGTTCGATGAGGATTTCGGCTTTGCTTCCTATACCGAATGGGCGCTGGATGCGCCGATGTATTTTGTGATCCGCGACGGGCGCTATATCGACTGCGCGGGCGGCAGTTTTCGCGACTTCCTGCGGGGGCGGCTGGCGCAGCTGCCCGGCGAGTTTCCGGTCATCGGCGACTGGGAGCTGCATGTTTCCACGCTGTTTCCCGATGTGCGTCTGAAACAGTATCTGGAAATGCGGGGCGCGGATGCCGGGCCGTGGCCGTGGATCTGCTCGCTGCCGGCGCTGTGGAAGGGCCTGCTGTATGATGAGCGCGCGCTGGCCGAGGCGCGGGCGATGACGGCCGACTGGACGCATGCCGAGGTCACGGCCCTGCGCGCCGCCGTGCCGGCCGCGGCGCTGCAGGCGGGCTTTCGCGATACGACGGTGCTGGCATTGTGCGAGCGCATGCTTGATATCGCCGCGGGCGGGCTGGAGCGCATCGGCATCCGCAACGAGGCGGGCGACAGCGAGTCCTGTTTCCTGAAGCCGCTGCAGGCGGCCGTGGCCGCAGGCCGGACGCAGGCCGAACGCTGGCTGGCCTCGTTTCATGGTGAATGGCACGGGAATATCGACCGGCTGTTTTTCGAGGCCATGCATCCCTGATCGGTTATGATATCGATGTGTACTGTGATGGGGCGCCAACCTGTGTCGAAATGACACACACAGGGGTGTGTCATGTTGACCCGCTTGCATGGAGCGCCCATGGTTCGGACACCTCCCGGAAGGGCGTGCGTTTTTTCTGCGGACCTTGATCCATTCAGGCCGCAGGTCGAAGAAAGGCGCATGAAACGAGGGGAGGGCTTTTAAACATGGCTCCACGGAGTCAAATCTATCGAGAGGTAATAACACATGAAGAAGATTCTTCTTTCTGCTGCTGCCTTCGCTGTTGTTGCTGTTTCCGCTGTCGCGGTTGCACCGACCACTTCCGAAGCAATCCCGGCATTCGCACGCCAGACCGGCGCTGCCTGCCTGAGCTGCCACTTCCAGAGCTTTCCGACTCTGAACGCATTTGGCCGCGCATTCAAACAGAACGCCCTGACCGATGTTGGCGAGCAGGCACTGGTTGAGGATGAGGCTCTGTCTATCCCGTCCGTTCTGAACGCTACCGTTGTGGTGCGTCCGAATGTCGTTTTCAGCGACAGTTACGCAAATGTTAAGACCAAAGACATCGTCTATGGTGACCAGGTTGTCCTGATCGGTGGTCGTGTTGGCTCTAATGTCGGCGTATTCCTTGAAATGGATACCGCTGGCGGTGGTTTTGGTAACCATCAGATCTTCACCTCCTTCGACTTTGGCAGTTTCAAGGCTGGTCTGAACTACTACAACTCCGGTTTCGGTGAAGATGCCGGTATGCAGCTGATGAGCGTTTGGGGTCAGCACGGCGGCCTGATGGGTGGTAAGAATATTTCCATTAACCACCGTATGTCCAAGGCGGCTTCTGCCCTGAACTTCGGTTTTGCTGCCTGGGCAGGCAACGAGACTGCGACTGTCCAGCTTGGTCAGATCGCTGCCGCTGTTGATCAGACTGGTGCTCCCGGCCTGCCGAGCCTGAAGCTGGCTACCATGGTGCGCGCTGTTGGCTTTTTCGAAGCCGGTGGCCTCGAGCTGGGTCTGGGTGGCATCCTGACCACCGGTTCCATCTATGATCCGAACGCTGCTCTGGCTGTTGCTGCTGCCAAGCGCTGGGGTATTGACTTCCAGGCTCAGGGTGAGTTTGGTGACACGCAGGTTGGTTTCTATGCTGACTATGCTCAGGCTGCTGCAGGTTCACTGGCAAAGGCCAATGTCTACAATGCAAGCCTTACGAATACCCGCAAGGGCTACTCGTTCCGCGGTACTGTTAAGCCGACCCACAACCTGGTTCTGATGGCTGGCTATGGTCAGGACAAGACTGGCAACGAGTCTATCAAATCGACTCTGTTTGGTGCCGAGTTCGAAGTGTATCAGAACTTTGTGATTGCTCTGACCTATCAGTCAGACAAGATTGCCAGCACCACTATCTATGGTGCTAACGTCAATGGCACGAACAAGACCACCACGCTTGACATTGAAATGCTAATGTAATCTTGAATTTCATTGCTAGATGAGTTCGGAAAAGGGCGTCCTTTGGACGCCCTTTTTTGTTTTTTGTAACAGGGCAGGTGCGCAGATTCTTTTACTTGACCGGTATGCCTGTGATCGATTGAATGCTGCTTATATGAAGCGGTTTTCTTTTTTTTCCATGATTATCACTATGCTGTTCCTGAACAGCTGTAACGGCATGCCCAAGCTTTTCTGGGATACGGAAGAAGGGGAAGGGCAGCCAGTCTATGCTCAGGGAGGCTCGCGCAGCGCTGTGGCTACGTCGCGTCCGCCGCTGGATATTCCTCCGGAACTTCGTACTGAACTTGAGCTCCCACAGGCCGAACAGATTGGTGGGGGAGCGGACGCTTCGGCATTGCCGGAAAAATACCGTGCCTCGGTGGCTGGCAAGGCTGTTCGGCTGGATGCCCGTTTCTACCCTGGAAAAACGCCGGCGGATTTGTTTTCTGCCGCAGTGGATGCTCTTACCTCGCTAAATGTGCCGGTGGATTCGGTCGACTCGCCGAGTGGCATTATCACTAGTGACTGGATTAAGCACGGCAAGAAGTCATCGTTTATCTTGTTTGGATTCACTGATTCTACGCTTACGCGTTATCGCTATATGGTTCGGGTATATCGGGCGCAGGCGAAGAGCGGAGTTGAAGGAGCACAGCTGGAGATCCGTACGATTGGGCAGGTGTTCCAGACAGGAGAGGGATGGGTGACAAAGCCGATCAAGAACAAGCCAGTCAATGAGTTGTTTGATGCGGTCGGGGAGCAGCTGGCGCGCATGCAGACACGGCCGGATACGGCGAGCGAGTCCGAATAACCGAAAAGAAGCGGAGGTCGCCGTCCGCAAGGCTATGCGGCGCGGCTTTCCTGGAGCAGTGCGGCCAGTGCCTGGCCCGGGTCGGGCTGGCGCATCAGCGATTCGCCGATCAGAAAGCCTCGTACGCCGTGCTCGTTCATCGTCCGGATATCCTGGCTTGTGAAGATGCCGGATTCGGTGATCACGGTTTTATCCTGAGGCAGTTCCTTCAATAATTCGATGGTTGTATCCAGGCTGGTTGCGAAGCTGTGCAGATCGCGGTTGTTGATGCCGATCAGCCGGCAGTCGAGCATCAGGGCGCGCTCCAGCTCCCGTGCGTTGTGTACTTCCGGAAGGATGGCAAGCCCCTGCTCGCGCGCCGCGGCCGCCAGTTCCGCGGCCAGCCCATCATCGACCATGGCCAGGATGATCAGGATCGCATCCGCGCCCATGGCCCGCGCCTCGATCACCTGATAAGGGTCAAGCATGAAATCCTTGCGCAGGACCGGCAATCCGATCGCCTTGCGGATCTCGCGGACATAGTCGTCGGCGCCCTGGAAATACTTCCGGTCGGTCAGCACCGACAGGCAGGCTGCCCCTCCCCGTTCGTAGGAGCGGGCGATGGCGACCGGATCGAAATCGGCCCGGATCACGCCCTTCGACGGACTGGCCTTCTTGACCTCCGCAATGACGGCGTTGTCGCCGGCATCGATGCGCGAGATCAGCGCGCCGGCAAAGTCGAGCGGCTGCCGGGACGCGGCCTGCCGCAGCAGTTGCGTCTCGCCGGCCTTCTGCTTGCAGGTGGCAACCCATTCCCGCTTGTAGGCGGCGATTTCATTCAGGATCGAGCTCATGGATGTTTACCGCCGGGTGCGCGAAGGGCGCAAGGTTTTTTTTGCATCATGTCAGACATCCTTTATGTCGTTTCCGCGACGGCATCTGCCGTGGGCGCAGGGTACGCGAAGCCTTTCGGGGAGGAAATCATAAGTGATTCACCATGCGTTTGATGCCGTCGCGGAGCCTTTCGACATTGAAGTTGATCAGCAGACCAGGCCGCTTGCCGGCCAGTCTGAGACAGGAAAGAAGCCGGGCTTCATGAACGGGCGGCAGGCGCTCCACGGCTTTCAGTTCGACGATGATCTGATTCTCGATCAACATATCGATTCGGTAGCCGGCATCGATGCGCAAGCCGCCGTAGATCACGGGCAGGGTTGCCTGCCGGGTCAGGGCAATGTTCCTTTTGTTTAACTCATGAGCCAGGCAAACCTCATAGGCCGATTCGAGAAGACCGGGGCCTAATGCGGAATGGACGCGGTGGCCGGCATCCAGCATCTGTTTGCTTAAGGCGTTCAGGCTTGCCGCACTTTGCGAACCTTGCGGTGAATCCGGTTTGTTCATATCCGTTGCGCGCGGGTGAAGTC
Organism: Zetaproteobacteria bacterium; assembly: GCA_021545625.1. Lineage (GTDB taxonomy): Bacteria > Pseudomonadota > Zetaproteobacteria > Mariprofundales > Mariprofundaceae > JAJRVH01. Next base: position 3,728 of record JAJRVH010000087.1, on the reverse strand, counting down.
GATCAGCTTTTCCAGGGTTTCGGCGGCCTTGCCGGAATCGACGGCATCGGCGGCCATGGCCAGGCCTTCGGGGATGCCGGATGCGCGACCGGCGATCCACAGGGCCGCGGCGGCATTGAGCAGCACGATATCGCGGCCGGCGCCATGCTGGCCGGCCAGGATATGCCGGAGTATCAGCGCATTCGTCGCAGCATCGTCGCCGGCGAGCGCTTCAGGGGCGGCATAGGGCATGCCGAACGCGGCCGGATCGATCTCGAAGGCTTCCGGCGGGCGTCCCTGCTCGACCAGCACGGCGTCGGTGACGGCCGTGGTCGTAATTTCATCGAGTCCGTCGCGACCATGGACGACCAGCGCGCGCCGGATGCCGAGCTCCTGCAGCGCGCCGGCAACCAGTTCCAGCTTGTCCCTGGCATAAACGCCCAGCACCTGATAGTCGGCGCCGGCCGGGTTGGTCAATGGTCCGAGAAGGTTGAAGATGGTGCGCACGCCCAGTTCGCGGCGTACGGGGCCTGCATGGCGCATGGCCGGATGCAGCTTTTGCGCGAACAGGAAGCCGATGCCGGTTTCGTCGATGCAGCGGGCCACGTCGGCCGGCTCGATATCCAGATGGACGCCCAGCGCCTCGAGCACGTCGGCGGCACCCGATTTCGAGGACATGGCCCGGTTGCCGTGCTTGGCTACGGGTACGCCCGCGGCCGCCACGACCAGCGATACGGTGGTCGAGATATTGAAGGTTCTGGCGCCGTCGCCGCCGGTACCGCAGGTGTCGATCAGGCCGGTGGCCCCGGGCCGGATGCGGGTCGATGCGGCGCGCATGGCGCGGGCCGCGCCGGCAATGACATCGGCCGTTTCGCCGCGAATCGAAAGGCCCATCAGGACGGCGGCAATCCGGGCCGGCGACGCTTCGCCCTGCATGATGGCGGTAAACACCGATTCGCTTGCGGCTCCGGTGATCTCGTTGCCGAGCTGAAGATCCCGGATCATCCGGGCGACGGCATCGCTCATGTTCGTCTCCTTTTCCGCCCGTGCCCGGCCGTTCACGGTTTCGGCGTGTTCAGAAAGTTTTTCAGCATCCGGAGACCGTGTTCGGTCAGGATGGATTCGGGATGGAACTGAACGCCGAAGGTCGGATGCGAGACATGCGCCAGTCCCATCAGCTCTCCTTCCTGCGTCCAGGCCGTGCGGCGCAGGCATTCGGGCAGCGGTTCCTCGACGATCAGCGAATGGTAGCGCGTGGCCGTGAACGGTGAGGGCAGCCCGGCAAAGACGCCTGTGCCATCATGGCCGATCAGGCTGGTTTTGCCGTGCATCAGGCGCGCTGCCCGCACCACGCGTCCGCCGAAGGCCTCGGCGATGGACTGGTGGCCGAGGCAGACGCCGAGGATGGGGATGGCGCCCGAGAAGCGCCGGATCAGCTCCACCGAGATACCGGCCTCGTGCGGCGTACAGGGCCCCGGCGAGATCAGGATATGATCCGGACGCATGTCAGCGATATCGTCCAGCGTGATGCGGTCGTTGCGGTATACCTCGGGCGACTCGCCCAGCTCGCCCAGATACTGGACGAGGTTGAAGGTGAACGAATCGTAGTTGTCGATGACCAGCATCATGGCCTGGCGCTCCTTGCATGGCTGTCTGTATTCTGGGCTTCGGCCAGCGCCACGGCCCGGAACATGGCGGTGGCCTTGTTGACACATTCCCGATGCTCGTTTTCGGGAACCGAGTCGGCGACGATGCCGGCACCGGCCTGCACATGCACCTGCCCGTCCCGGATCACGGCCGTGCGGATGGCAATGCAGGTGTCCATCTGTCGGCCACCGAAGGCGATATAGCCGACGATGCCGGCATAGGGGCCGCGTCCGACCGGTTCGAGTTCGTCGATGATCTGCATCGCCCGGATCTTGGGGGCGCCGGACACGGTGCCGGCCGGGAAGGTGGCGGCAAGCAGGTCGACGCAGTCGATATCATCGCGCAGTTCACCCTGTACTTCGGATACGATATGCATGACATGCGAGTAGCGCTCGATGACCATGGAATCGGTAACCGCCACGCTACCGTATTCGCAGACGCGGCCGAGATCGTTGCGGCCCAGATCGACGAGCATGACATGCTCGGCCAGTTCCTTGGCGTCGGCCAGCAGCTCTTTTTCCAGCGCCCTGTCCCCGGCCTCGTCAGCGCCGCGCGGACGGGTGCCGGCGATCGGCCGTACGATGGCGCGTCGATCTTCCTGGCGTACCAGAATCTCAGGCGAGGAGCCGACCAGCGTCGTGCCGGCAAGGTCCAGATAGAACAGATAGGGCGACGGGTTGATATGGCGCACGGCGCGGTAGACGGCCAGCGGGTCGCAATGAAGCTCGGCCGTAAAGCGCTGCGACAGCACGACCTGAAAGATGTCGCCGGCCAGGATGTATTCCTTGGCCTTTTCGACCATGGCCTGATAGTCGGCGGCGGACATTTGCGCGGCCGGCGCCGGAACATCGGGGATGTTCAGGTGCATCGGCGCCAGCGCCGGGCCGTTCAGGCGTGCCTCGATGGCATCGAGTTTCCGTTCCGCCGCCGTCCGCTCCGTGTCGCGCACGCACAGGGTCATCGTGCCGCGCAGGTTGTCGAACACGACAAAGCGGTCGATCAGCATCATGCCGGCGACGATGTCGCCATCGTCGTCATGGCGGGAGGAAAAGGGCTCGAAGCGGCGCACCATCTCATAGGCCATGAAGCCGACCGCGCCGCCGGAGAAGGGCAGTTCCGCCGCGTCGCAGGGCGAGGCCGTGATCACCTCGCGCCTCAGCCAGTCGCGAATGTCGCCGGCCACATGCCGGTTGCGGTCATCGCGGTATTGCAGCTGAAGGCCTTCGCCACGATCAATGGCGATACAGGATGGCTCGAAGCCGATAATGCTGTAGCGCCCCCAGTGCTCGCCGCCCTCGGCGCTTTCAAACAGAAAACAGTTCGATGGCCCCTTCAGGCGCGCGAAAATGGACAGCGGCGTCTCGCAGTCGGCCGAGAGTTCGCGGCGGAAAAGTCGGACTTCAGACATGGGATGCACTCCGGGCTGTTGACAGCATCAAAATCGCATGGCTAAATGCGGCGCCTCTGACGAGTTCGGGGCCATAGCTCAGCTGGGAGAGCGCTTGCATGGCATGCAAGAGGTCGGCGGTTCGATCCCGCCTGGCTCCACCAATCATCGAACCGGGCGCATCGCGCCCGGTTTTTTTATGTCCGGATTTCGTTGTCCCGCATGCCTTTGCCATGGCGCAAAGGGTATCGATTCCGGCAGTCAGCGGCCAGTGCAGATTCATGGCTGCCGCCTGTGCACGGTTGCCCGGTACGGATTTTGTTTCTATGATCAAGCAACCATGGCCGACACCTTCCCCGATTATCGTCGCAGGCGGATGCTGCAGGGTATGGCCGCCGTAGTCGCCGCGCCGCTGGCGCCGACCCTGCTGCTGGCCGTGGAGACGGTTGGTCCGGAGCAGTTCAGGCGCTGGTCCGAAATATTGCTCGGCTGGCCGGTCGATGATGCCATGGCGGCATCGATGTTCGATGTGTTCAGCAGGGAGCCCTGGGGTATGGATCATATGCGGCGTCTGCGACGCAAGCTGATTCGCAACGGGCATCCGGACGCAACGGCCCTGAACGCTCTGGATGAGGGCGAACGCTGGTTTCTGGAACATGTACTGACGACCTGGCTGACCGGCATCTATTATCACCAGCGCGGCAATCGCCTGATC
>JAJRVH010000086.1 GCA_021545625.1 Zetaproteobacteria bacterium | reverse complement strand
GCGGCGCATGCTGGACGAGGCGCTGTCTGCCCGGGATCACAGCGATGCACGGGTACTGCCGGCTGTCGCGGCAGCGGAGCCTCTGGCTTCCATGCCTCTGGTGCAGGCCATATTGCATCTGCTGTCGCTGGCCGGGGCGCGGCAATTACCGTTTGCCGATGTTTCGGCGATTCTGCTGATGCCATGGTTGCGGGGGGCGGAGCAGGAGCGTATTTCGAGAGCCCGGCTCGATGTGCGCTTCCGCCGCCAGAACCGGCATGTGCTGGGCTGGCGGAGCCTGTTGCAGGGGCGCAGCCTGGAAGGCATGCCGGAGTTGCGCCGGATCATGGAAGCGCTGGCCGCCTGGAAGGCCGGGCGGCGATCGGCGGAGCAGTGGGTCACGGCTGTGCACGGCCTGCTCAGGGAGCTGGGGTTTCTCCGCTCCTCGGCCTGCCGGGCGGATGAAATCAGGCAGCTGAATGCCTTTCTGGATACGTTGCAGTCGCTCGTGGCCATGGATGCGGTGGATGATGGCTGTTCCTGGCAGGTGTTTCTGTCGCTGCTGCGCATGCGTTGCCACGAAAAACGCCTGACCGGCCCCTGTCGCTATCCGAATATCGCGATCATGCCACTTTCGGAGATCGGAGGCCTGCGCTTCGATCATGTATTCGTCACCGACATGGATGAAGAGGTCTTTCCCATGCCCCCGCGTCCGCAGCCCCTGTTGCCGGCCGCATTGCAGAAGCGCCATGGCCTGCCGATGAGCCACGCATCGCTGGCCTATGAGACGTCGCTCCGCCTGTGGCAGCAGTTGTTGCGGACGACAAAACATATCCACATCAGCCATGCGGAAACGCGCGGCGACCGGGAGCTGCTGCCATCCTCGTTTTTATCGCAGTTTCCGCAGGCTTCAGCGGCGGCGCTGCCTCCTGCGGAGCCGTCCCTGACGCTTGAGGATTTCGTCGATGCGCCGGCATGTCCGTTACGGGAGGGAGAGCAGCCGGCAGGCGGCACGGCCATTGTCAGGAACCAGTCGGCCTGTCCGTTCCGGGCTTTCGCCACCCACAGGCTGGGAATCAGGCCGCTGGAATCGACCGAACCCGGTATCAATGCCGCCGGCAAGGGGTCGCTGATACACGGGGCGATGGAATATATCTGGCGGGTGTTGCGCAGAAAGTCCGCGCTGGATGCCTTGTCGGAAGCGGCAAGGGATGCCCTGCTTGAGGAAGCTATCGCATACGCATGGGAGCAGCAGCCGCTTTCCATCGGGGCGGGGAGCCGGCAGGTCGAGAAAAAGCGCATGCTTGTCATTCTGAAGGAATGGCTGGATTCGGAGAGGGCCCGGCCGGCGTTTGAGGTCATGGCGGTCGAGGATGCGTTCGAGCTGGCCCTGCCCGGGCCGGATGAACAACGTTTTTGCGTGCATATCAAGGCCGACCGTATCGATCTGGACGCCGAAGGCCGCCGGATTCTGATCGATTATAAAACCGGCGCCAGACAGTCCTGGCGGCAGTGGCTTGCCGATGAGCACGGACGCATTGCCGAGCCGCAGCTTCCGCAATACGCATTGGCGGCAGGCCTGGGAAAAGAGGATGCGGTCTGTTTTGCGCGCCTGCGCCTCGGGGACATGGGCTTTGAAGGCATGGCCGGAGAGAATATCGGCATCGAAGGGGTGGTGCCATGCGACGCGGAGCGCGGTCGCCCGGAAGACTGGGGTGAGGTGCTGGAGAGCTGGAGGAGCGGCATACGGATGCTGGCGGAAGAATTCGTGCAGGGGCGCGGCGATGTGGCTCCTTCCCGGGCCGGGGTTTGTCGTTATTGCCAGCTTGAGGCCCTGTGCCGCATCGACGAGGTGGATATCGATGCCCTTGGCGAGGATGAGACATGAGTGAACGGGTGCGGCGTATGGCCCGGGATCCGCGGCGGTCATGCCTGGTGCAGGCTCCGGCCGGTTCCGGCAAAACGGAGTTGCTGACCCAGCGTATTCTTGCACTGCTGGCCGTGGTCGATGAGCCGGAAGAGATTCTGGCGCTGACATTCACGCGCAAGGCCGCATCCGAGATGCGTACGCGCGTGATCGAGGCGCTGGCCACCCCCGAGCCGGATGCCGGGGCCTCGGCACACAGGCGCGAAACCTGGCAACTGGCGCGCGCGGCCATGCGGCGCTCGGAAGCCCGTGGCTGGCATCTGCTGGATCACCCGTCCCGCTTGCGCCTGATGACCCTCGACAGCCTCAGCTATGCCCTGGCCCGGCAACTGCCGCTGCTGTCGGGGCTGGGGGCGATGCCGGTTCCCAGCGAGCATGTCGGGGCGCTTTATCGCCAGGCTGCGGAGGAAGCGCTGGATCAGGCCATGAAGGATTTTCCGGATATAGCGGAATGCGTGCTGTTGCATCAGGATCACCAGACCACGGCGGTGATCGGGCTGTTGTCCGACATGCTGGGGAAGCGCGAGCAGTGGCTGCAGAAGGTGGCCGGGCATGTCCGCAATATGCCAGCCCTGAGAAAGATGCTGGAGGAACATCTGGCGATCATCATGGCGGAGCGCCTGCGCCACTGCGACGAACTGATTCCGGCCGCCGTCAGGGAGCGTTTGCCGGCGCTGATTGCCTATGCCGG
>JAJRVH010000085.1 GCA_021545625.1 Zetaproteobacteria bacterium | reverse complement strand
CTAATGTAGCCGACTATGAACAACTTCCTCGCAGGCATCATGGGGCGCAGCTACATCGGCAAAAACGCCCGTTCGCTGGACAAGGCAAAGAGACTGTTCGCCAGCATCGAGGCGGACGGCAACAAGGCCGCGGCGCTGGTCAATGAACTGATGATCTTCTCGCGCGACATCTCCATCGACGAGCATCACTGCGACGCAAGGGATATCGTCACCACCGCCGTCAAAACCGCGCGCCTGGCCATTCCGGAAAATATCGAGATCAGTCTGCGGATCGATGGCGACGAGTTTCCGGTCTTTGCCAATGCCGGCCAGATCGAGCAGGTCATCCTTAACATGATCTACAATGCCCGCGATGCGCTGGCCGAAACCCCCGCACCCCATATCGACATCCGGCTGCGAAAGACACGGCAGGCGCTGTGCACCGGCCGGCGCAGCCCGGACTGCGCCGCCTGCGACGGGGAAAAACTGTTGCTGACCATCTCGGATAACGGCCACGGCATTCCAGCCGATATCCAGGGGCGCATCTTCGAACCGTTCTACACCACCAAACAGCCGGGGACCGGTACCGGCCTCGGCCTGTCAACAGCCTTCCAGACCGTGCAGCGCCACCACGGCAGCATCTTTGTTGAAAGCGGGCCGGGGCAAGGCACCCGCTTCGGCATCTGCCTGCCGCTGAGCGACGGCGCCGCCATTGTCCCGGATGAAGAGCGCAGCACACAGATACAACCCGGACAACAGGAAACCATTCTGCTGATCGACGATGACCCGAGCCTGCTCTGCGTATCGACGGAGGTTCTGCAGGAGCTGAATTACCGCGTTACCGGCACCGGCAACGGCAGGGAGGCCCTGGAAATATTCAGACGGCGGCAGCACGAAATCGCCCTGGTCATGACCGATATCGTCATGCCGGGCATGAACGGCGATGCAGCCGTGCGCGAGATGAAAAAGATCAGACCCGATCTGCCCGTCATCTTCACCAGCGGCTACAGCGATATCGAAATCGACACCGGTGTCTCCACGCGCTTCGTACGCAAGCCCTTCCATGCAGCCGAACTGAGCCGCCTGCTGCGCGAAGTACTTCGGCAGGAAGGGGCGTCGCCACCTGCCAGCCAGCCGGCAGGCGGCCGGCAACGGAACCCGGTCAGACCACCGTCAGACTGACAAAGCGGCGTTTGCCCAGTCTGATCAGATAAGAGCCGCCGGGACTGAGCCTGTAATCCTTGTCGGCGATCTTTTCGCCATCCACGGACAGTGCATTCTGCCTGATCATGCGCATCGCCTCGCCGTTGGATGTCGTCAGGCCGGCCCGGGTCAGGGCGCGCACGATCCACAGGCCATCCTCGCCGTCCGCCTGCAGGGTCGCCTCGGGAATATCGTCGGGCAACTCGCCTCGCGCAAACTGCGCCTCGAACGCCTCGCGCGCGCCGCCACCCGCGCCTTCACCATGAAAGCGCTCGACGATCATCGCCGCCAGCTGTTTCTTGGCCTCCATCGGATGCATCGCCTTCACTTCGTCCAGGTCGACATCGCTGAGCAGTTCGTAGTATTTATACATCAGCTCATCCGACACGCTCATCAGCTTGCCGAACTGTTCCTTCGCCGGCTCGGCGACACCGACATAGTTGTTCAGCGACTTGCTCATCTTGTTGATACCGTCCAGCCCTTCGAGCAGCGGCATGGTCAGAATCACCTGCGGAGCCTTCCCGTAGGCCTCCTGCAGCTGACGCCCCATCAGCAGATTGAACTTCTGGTCGTTGCCGCCCAGCTCCACGTCGGCATCCAGAGCCACCGAATCGTAGCCCTGGATCAGCGGGTACAGGAATTCGTGGATCGCGATCGGCTGGCCGCCCCTGTAACGCTTTTCGAAATCATCGCGTTCCAGCATGCGGGCCACGGTGCTTTTGGCCGCAATACGGATCAGGTCGGCGGCCGTGAGATTGTTCAGCCATTCGGAATTGAAGCGCACCTCGGTCTGCGCCGGATCGAGGATCTTGAACACCTGTTCCTTGTAGGTTTCGGCATTGATCAGCACCTCCTCATGCGTCAGCGGCGGACGGGTTTCGTTCTTGCCGGTCGGATCGCCGATCATGCCGGTGAAATCGCCGATCAGGAACACAACCTGATGGCCGCAAAGCTGAAACTGGCGCAGCTTCTCCAGCAGCACGGTATGACCCAGATGCAGATCGGGCGCGGTCGGATCAAAGCCGGCCTTTACCCGCAGCGGCCGCCCTTCCTTTTTGGCCCGGGCAAGCTTCGCCTTCAATCCGCCCGCCGGAAGAATCTCCAGCGCGCCGCGACTCAGTAATTCCATCTGCTGTTCGATATCCATGATCACTCCGTGCGCCACAGTCTAGCGGCCGCACTTGCGAGTGCCAGTACATGACTTTTCCGTCCCGGATCGGCTATGCTGGCCGCATGTCCGAAGCCCCCCTGATCATCGGCCTGATGTCCGGCACCTCATGCGACGGCATCGACGCGGCCATCGTGCGCATGAGCAGGCGACCCGAACTGCTTGTCTTCCGCGCCTGCCCGCTGGATGCGCGCCTGCGCGAAGCCGCGCTGCGCCTGACTGAACCCGGCATCGACGAAATCGACGCGATGGGCGAACTGGACCGGGCCCTGGGGCTTGCCTTCGCCGGCGCAGCGCGCCAGGTCATCGCCGATGCGCAGCTGACATGCGGCGACATCGCGGCCATCGGCAGCCACGGCCAGACCATCCGCCACCGTCCCCGGGCCCGTTATCCGTTCACGCTGCAGATCGGCTGCACGGCAACGATTGCCGAACAGACCGGCATCACGACCGTTGGCGATTTCCGCCGCCGCGACATCGCGGCCGGAGGCTGCGGCGCGCCGCTGGTGCCGTTTGCCCACCGGGCGCTGTTCGCGCATCCCGGTGAGAATATCGCCGTGCTGAATATCGGCGGCATCGCCAACATCACCTGGCTGGGCGAAGACGGCGCAACCACGGGCTTCGATGTCGGACCCGGCAACATGCTGATGGACGCACTGATGCTGACGCTGAGCGACGGCCGCCGGGCGTTCGACAAAAACGGGGAACTGGCCGCGGCCGGCAAGGTTTGCGCGCCCCTGCTCGATGCGCTGATGCAGCATCCGTTTCTTTCGCGCCGGCCACCGAAATCCACCGGCCGCGAGGAATTCGGCAGCGACGTACGCGATACGATCCTTGGCTGGCCGGACATCAGCGATGCCGACCGCTTGGCCACGGCTGCCGCCTTCACGGTTGCCTGCGTCGCCGAAGCCCGGTCATGGCTGCCCGCCGCGCCCGATCGCTGGATCGTCTGCGGGGGCGGCGCCTTCAACCTCCATCTGCTCGCCCTGCTCGGCGATGCGCTGAAACCGGCCCCGCTCCTGACAAGCACAGGGGCAGGCCTGCCACCCGAGGCCGTGGAAGCGGTCAGCTTTGCCGTTCTTGCCGCCCGCACACTGGCCGGCATGAACAACACCGTGCCGGCAGTCACCGGCGCCGGTCGCGCCGTATGCGGAGGCTCGATCGTGCCGGGCGACAACTGGAGTGAACTGCTGACATCGATTCCGCAATGGATCCGCTGACCCACGCGCTGTCGGGCGCCGCCCTGGCGCGGGCGCTGCCGAAGCACCCGCTACCCGGCCCGCAGTTCGCACTGCTGATCCTGCTGACGCTGGCCCCGGACGCGGACTTCGCGCTGAAACCGGTCTCGGATATCATCTATCTCGAACACCACCGCGGCATCACGCATTCTCTGCTGATGCTGCCCCTGTGGGTCTGGCTGATATACAGCCTGCTTGCCCGTCGGGGGCGACGGGCCCTGTCGCCGTTGCTGATCTCGCTGGCACTTGTCATGCATATCATGCTCGACCTGATCACATCGTTCGGCACCATGCTGATGGCACCGTTTTCCGACCGGAGAGCGGCCATGGACATGGTCTTCATCATCGACCCTCTGCTCACCGCCTGCCTGTTGCTGCCGCTTCTGGCGGCGATCCGGATGAAACGCCGGCGCAGGTTGCTCGCCGCCTCGGCGCTGGCGCTGATGATCGCCTATCTCGGCCTGTGCGCCTGGCAACATCAGCGCGCACTGGATCTGCTGGCGCAGGCGCGACCCGACGCACTGGCCCGCCATGCGCTGCCGCTTCCCTTCTCCCCCTTCCACTGGCAGCTGATCGCCACCTATCAGGACCATTACGAGCGCGCCGGCATCAACCTGATGCCCGGCTTCTCCGGCACCGCGCCCCTGTTTCCCGAACGCCTGACCCGCCCCTTCCTGGCATTCATGCATGCGCCGGCCGAAGCGGACTGGCAACGGCTGCCGCGCATGCAGGCCATGCGGCTGGATGCCGGACTGCCGGGACTGGACTTCTACGACTGGTTCGCCCGCTTCCCGGTATTGCTGGAAGCGGACCGGCTTCACTATGAATTCGGCGACCTTCGCTTCGCGGCCGGTATCGCCGGAGTCGATTCATCCTTCAGACTGCGCGTCGAACATGGCGAAAGGCCACGGGCGTGGCTGATCTGGCGGGGCGATGCCCGAACCGGCCTCGAATAAGGATTCTCAGGCCAGCATCGGACCGTCGAGAAAGGCCATATCCTGCCAGATACCGGTCGGCTGGCCGTCGGCATCGCGGAAACGCAGGGTCCGGCACTTCGGAACCAGCCGGTGCGGACGACCGTAGATATCCTCCTGCACATCATCCCCGTCGCAGGCGGCAAGGATCATCAATCCCTCGTCCGGCAGCACGTCCGCCACCTCATACCCGACATCCAGATAACGGACCTGCCGGCCGATCAGGGCGCACATCGCGTCCGCGTCGTTCACCATGCCGTGCAATGCCTGATCCATCATATCCGACTCCCCCTGTGCATCTACAGCCTAGAAAAGCGTCACAAGCAGGTCAATCTTTGAGCCTGCACGCAAACAGGCTACACTGCCGGAAGCATTCGCAAGGGAGGTGAACGATGGAGTTTTTATCGCAACTGGGATCCGTATCCCTGCTGGATATTCCCGTCAGCCGGTGGCTGCTGGCCGTGCTGACCCTGTTCGCCACCCTCGTGGCCCAGCGACTGATCCTGAGCGCCTTCCACGCGCTGGCCCATACCATTGCCGCTCAGACCGAAACCCAGCTGGACAATGTGCTGCTGGAGGCGGCCGAGCGGCCGGCCGGCATGCTGGTGCTGATTCTCGGTCTGATCCTGACCGTGCATGTGCTGCAACCGCCCGTCACGTCCTTCCCGCTGATCACACTGGCCGACCAGAGCGGCCGTATCCTGTCGATCATCATCGGCGTCTGGTTCCTGTGGCGCCTGATCGACGGTCTGGCCGCCTATTTCACGGCCCGTGCGGCCCAGACCGACTCGTCGCTCGACGACCAGCTGGTGCCGTTCATCGCCAAAACGCTGAAGATCTTCCTGGTGCTGACGGCCGTACTCGTCGTGGCGCAGAACATGGGCTATTCGGTTTCCGGCCTGATCGCCTCGCTCGGCATCGGCGGCATTGCGGTGGCCATGGCGGCCAGGGACACGATCGCCAATGTCTTCGGCTCGGTCATGATTCTCGTCGACCGGCCGTTCACGGTCGGCGACTGGATCAGGACATCCGAGTTCGAAGGCGTGGTCGAGGAGATCGGCTTCCGCTCCACGCGCATCCGCACATTTGGCAAGACACTGGTCAACGTGCCGAATTCGACGCTGGCGAACATGGTCATCGACAATATCGACGCCCGCCCCAGGCGGCGCGTGAAGATGCGCATCGGCCTGACCTACGACGCCACCACCGAGCAGGTCCGTCAGGCCATCGAGGGCATCGAGGGCATTCTCAGACACCACATCGGCGTCGATCAGGAGTTCACGCTGGTCAAGTTCGACGAGTTCGGGGATTCATCGCTGTCGATCTTCCTCTATTATTTCACCAAGACCACGCACTGGGCCGAATACCTGCAGGTGCGCCAGGAAGTCAATCTCCAGATCATGGAACTGCTGGACAGGCTGGGACTCGAATTCGCCTTCCCGACCCGCACCGTTCATCTGGAACAGAGCACTCCT
>JAJRVH010000084.1 GCA_021545625.1 Zetaproteobacteria bacterium | reverse complement strand
GCCTTCGTCAGGCACGCCCCGCCGGCATGCCGGCGGGCGGCCAGATAGGCCGTCTCGTCGCACAGGGTCAGCAGCCGGCCGCCATGCATGATGCCGTAGGCGTTCAGGTCGGTATCCAGTATCGTGTAGGAACGGTATATGCCGGTATCGTATGTCTGACGGTTGTCCATGCCTGCTACAATCTAGCCGTTCGGAACGATAAAATCACGGGCCGGACATTCAGCGCCCCGGCCTTTGGCACATGTATTGCTCGCTTGCCGGCATGACGAGTTCGGTCCCGATTTCCCGGTTGGCCCGGAGGCTGTGATGTCGATGCCGCACAGGCCGCCGCCCATCCATATGTTTCTGCCGTCCGAGACGGTGGAGATGGTCATGCATTACGGTTCAAACTTCCCTTCGGAGCTTGCCTTCGAGGAGGAAATGACCGTGCTGTTCAGCGATATGCGGGGCTTTACCGAGCTTGCCGAGCAGTATACGCCACGCGAGGTCTACGCGACGATCAATGCCAGCCTTGCCGCGCAGACCGGCATCATCCGCAAGCATGGCGGCAGCGTGAATAAATTTCTCGGCGACGGGCTGCTGGCCTGCTTTTCCGGCAACGACAGCAGCAGCAAGGCACTGCATGCTGTCGTCGACATGCTCAGCATTCTGCCGGCGCGTGAGGGCAGGCTGCTGCCCTGTCCGGTCGGGTTCGGCCTGCATTTCGGGCATGTGCTGTTCGGCGTGCTCGGCGACGAGGAGCGGCGCGAATTCACGGTGATCGGCGACGTGGCCAATACCGCGGCCCGGCTGTGCGGCATCGCCCATCCGTTCCAGGCCCTGGTGACCGAGGCGGTTGTCGCCCGGCTGTCGGATGACGTGCGGCAGCGGCATTGCGCCTTTCTGCGCGCCCAGTCGTTCAAGGGCAAGAGCCAGGCCCTGGATATCTACGAGGTGCATGCCGGCGGCTAAGCCATCATCGAACATCCTGCGCGCAACTGCTACACTGCCGCCTGATGTGGTGTTTTAAGAGGGGAAGCGGCCTGTGGGCATTTGCGGGGGCTGTCTGGATCGCGCTTTACGCGGCGGTCGGGGACGCCCGTGCCGCGGCCGGATTTTCCATCGAGATCGGTCCGCAGGTCGTGTACTGCGCCGCGCAATGGAACGGCGACCATACCTCGCTGCGGAGAAGCCTCGAGGCAGGCATCGAGGTGTCGATGGTCTGGCGCATCAGCGTGGCCAGGGTGCGTAATTACTGGCTCAATGACGAGATTGCCGATATCGAGTTTTCAAGGCATGTGCGCGCGGATCTGCTGGCGCGGACATGGCTGCTGGAAGACAGCGCCAGCGGCATCACCCGCACCACATCCTCTCCGGACGAGGCGATGGCCTTTCTGACCCGCATTCAACACTATCCCGTGCTGGACCGGGCCCTGTTGTCTGACGGCGAGCTGTATGTGCTGACGGTGGCCATCGAACGTCAGGACGGCGCGATGGGCGAGGCATGGTGGTCCCGTTTCTGGAAGCAGACGACGCTGCAGATGCAGCAGGAATTTTCCATTCCGTGACGATGGAGAAGAGGCATTGAAGCGTTTTTCGCTGCTTCGCCTGCTGCCATTGCTGATGGCTTCCGGCATGCTGGCGCTGACGCTGTTTGTCTGGCCGGATGAGGCCGCCGATGCGGGGCTGCTGGCCTGGGTCAATATCGCGCTGCTTCTCGGCCTTTCCCTGTTGCTGATTCGCTATGGCATCCGTTTGCTGCGCGAGCGTAGCGAGCCGCCGCCGGGTTCGCGGTTGCGCGCCAAGCTGGTCATTGCGCTGGTCGGCATGCTGCTGGTGCCGTCGATGGTGATTCAGATCGTTGCCAGCCAGATGGTCGAGCGGGGCATGGATGTATGGTTCGACGTGCGCGTCGATACGCTGCTCGACCGGGCGCTGAATCTGGCGCAGGGATTCTATGCCCGCGTCGAAAGCGACATGAAGCGCAGCATGCTTGAATACCTCAGCGATGCGGCACTTCTGGCTGCCGTCGAGGGGCGGCTGGATTACCGGCTGCTCAATGCGCGTCTGAACGACATCCGTATGCACGAAGGCTGGCAGAAGCTGCAACTGTTCGACATCAACGAGCGCCTGATCGCTGTCAGTCAGGCCGATGAACTCAGCACCTTCCAGGCGGCACCGCTGTCTGAAAATGCGCGGCTTTCCATGCGCCTGGGCCGCATGGCCACCGAGCTGGTCAGCGGCAAGGACGGGGAAATGGCCATTGGCTATGCGCCGCTGGTCGGCGCGACCTCGGTCGAGGGGTTGTTGCGGGTGGAGGTGAAGCTACCGCCGGGGGTTATCCAGAATGCCCGTTCGGTCGAGGCGGATTACCGGAGCTACCGGCAGCTGGAACTCAATCGTCAGGCCATCCGCGAGATGTTTACCCATGTCATGTTGTTCGTGACGCTGATCGTCATGCTCGTGGCCGGCATGGTGGCGCTGCTGTTTGCCCGGCGCCTGACCGCTCCGATCGGCGATCTGGCCCGCGCCCTGCAAAGGGTGACCGAGGGCGATCTGGATGTCGTGATTCCCGAGGCCCCCCAGGATGAGCTGGGCTCGCTGGTTCGCTCCTTCAACAAGATGAGCGATCGTCTGCGCCAGAATGTGCAGGCCATCGAGAAGGCGCAGCAGCAGACCAGCGAGGCGCTGGCCAGCAGCCGGCAGCGGCAGTATGTGCTTGAGGCGCTGCTGGCCAATTTGCAGACGGGCGTCATGCTCGTCGATGGAGAAGGGCGGGTCCGACTGCTCAACCAGTCGGTCCGGGATATTCTCCACCTGTCCGGAAAATGGATGCCAGGCATCGGCTTTGCCGGCGCCTGCAAGGGACGCCTGCAGGTGTTCGCCGAGTTTTTTGACGAACTTCGACATCAGAAGGGCGAACACCTGCAGCGCGAGTTCGAGTTGCATTTCAAGCATGACGGACGGGTGCATGTGCTGGCCAGGGGCGCGCGCCTGAAGGCGGCCGGATCTTCGGGCTTTTCGGGCTATCTGCTGGTTATCGACGACATTTCCGAGCTGGCCGAGGCGCAGCGCAGCCGCGCCTGGGCCGAGGTCGCCCAGCGGCTGGCGCATGAGATCAAGAATCCGCTGACGCCGATCAAGCTGGCCGCCGAGCGTTTGCAGCGCCGTTTTCGGGGGCAGGTCGACGATGTCGAGGTGTTTGATACCTGTACGCAGGCCGTGATTGGCCAGGTTGAGCGTCTGCAACGGCTGATCGCCGACTTTTCGACGCTGGCCCGCATGCCGAAGCCCCGCCTGCGTCCTGTTCAGACCGGAGAGCTGCTGCGGGAGATGCAGGAATTGTTCAGCGCCTACCCGCAGGTGCATGTCGAGACGGACAGCGCCGATATGCGCTGTGTCTGCGATCCGGACCAGATTCGCCAGATATTGATCAACCTGCTGGACAATGCCGTCGCGGCAACCGCGGCCGGGCAGCAGGTCCGCCTGTATATCCGCCGCGGGGGGGAGATGCTGGAATGGCATGTCGAGGATGACGGAGAGGGCATTGCCGGGGATGTCGAGTCGCAGGTGTTCGATTCCTACTTTTCGACCAAGCCCAGCGGCTCGGGGCTCGGGCTTTCCATCGCGCGCCGCATTGCCGAGGATCACGGCGGCGTGCTGGAGCTTGTTTCCTGTCGCCGGCCGACCCATTTTTGTTTGCGCTTGCCGCTGGATGCCACCAATATGGAGGTGCAATGACATCACGCATCATGATCGTGGATGATGAGCAGCCGATACGCGAATCGCTGCAGGGGCTGTTCGAGGATGAGGGATATCTGGTCATCTGCGCCGCTTCCGGCGAGGAAGCGATGGCGCGTCTGCGCAAACAGGCGGTTGACTGCGTGTTGCTGGATATCTGGATGCCGGGGATTGACGGGCTGGAAACGCTGAGCCGTATCCGGCAGATGGACGAAAACCTGCCGGTCATCATGATGTCCGGCCATGCGACGATCGATACGGCCGTCAAGGCGACCCGCCAGGGGGCTTTCGACTTTGTCGAGAAGCCGCTGTCGTTTGACAGGCTGATGATTATCGCCCGCAATGCGGTGGAGAAGCGCCGGCTGGAGCAGGAGAACGCCGATCTCAAACGCCCGGAGCAGACGCAGCAGAGTCGCCAGGAACTGCTGGGAGACTCGTCGCCGATACGCGAGGTCAGGCATCTGATCAAGCGTGTTGCCCAGACGGATACGCCGGTACTCATTCTTGGCGAGCATGGCACGGGCAAGGCCGTGGCCGCGCGGTTGCTGCATCAGGCATCGAGGCGCAGGGAGGGGCCGTTCGTTGAGGTGAATACGGCCAGCGTGCCCGCCGCGCAGATGGATTCCGAGCTGTTCGGGCATGAAAAGGGAGCCTTTTCCGGCGCGCTTCACAGTCAGCGCGGGCGGTTCGAATCCGCCCACCACGGCACGCTGTTTTTCGACGAGGTGACTGAGCTCAGCCTGAGCATCCAGGCCAAGATTCTGCGTGTGATCGAGGAGCGGAGCGTGCAGCGGCTGGGCAATCCGGCACTGTTTCCCGCCGACGTGAGGCTGGTGGCGGCCAGCTCCCGGGATCTGGAACAGGCGCTTGGCGAGGAAACGCTCCGGGAGGACTTCTATTATCGCCTGAATGTGGTTTCCATCCGCATGCCGGCCCTGCGGGAGCGCCTGGAGGATCTGCCGTTGCTGGTCAGTACGCTGGCCGAGGAGCAGGCCCATGCGCTGGGCGGAGAGGCGCTGCGCTTTTCGGCGCAGGCCATTGATGTGCTGAAGCAGCATTCCTGGCCGGGCAACGTGCGCGAGCTGCGCAACTATATCGAGCGCTGCCATATCCTGATGCCGGGCGAGACGATTACGCCTGACAATATGCTGCAGCCGAACCAGGACGGCATGGCGGGTCGCAATGCGCGGGGGGCGCCCGATGCGATGGCATTTGCGATCGACAGTTTCCGCGAGGCCCGGGAAGCATTCGAGCGACAGTTTATTCTGCAGCATCTGGAAAAGAACGACTGGAATGTCAGCCGCACTGCCGCCGATATCGGCATGGAACGCAGTCAGCTGCATCGAAAGATCAAGGCCTTCGGCCTGGCACAGCGGGACAGGGAGTCGACATGAATGTATTGATTCTGGGCGCTGGCGAGGTCGGCTATCATATTGCCCGCCGGCTTGCGAGAGAGGGCAACGATGTGGCCGTCGTGGATCAGGACGAATCGCGGCTGCAGGTGATTGCCGATGCGATGGATGTGCGCACGGTCTGCGGCAAGGCGTCGCATCCGAGCGTGCTGGAAAAGGCCGGCGCGGCCAATGCCGATCTGCTGATCGCAGTGACGACCAACGACGAGATCAATATGCTGTCCTGTCAGGTGGCCCATTCGCTGTACAAGATTCCGACCAAGCTGGCCCGCGTGCGCGAGTCGGACTATGTCGATCATCCGTCCCTGTTCGGCCGCGACGATCTGCCCATCGATGTGATGATATCGCCGGAAGGAGAGGCCGCGAAGGTGGTTATGGGGCGGCTGAATGTTTCCAATGCGCTGGATGCGCGGGATTTCTTTTCAGGCGCGCTGCAGCTGGTCGAGTTCGTCGTGCGACCGAAGTCCAAGCTTGCCGGACTGTCGCTGACCGAGCTGCCGGAGGTGATGGGCGAGCTGTCGGTCTATGTCGTGGCGCACGAGCACAACGGCGTCTGGCGGGTGCCGAAGGGCGATGCGGTGCTGCTGGCCAAGGATCACATCTATATGGCGGTGGCCAACGAGCAGCTGGCCGATGTGATGGCCACGATGGAGCTGGAATCGCATACGCCCAAGGGGCGCAATATCATGATGGTCGGCGGCGGCCATATCGGTTTCATCGTGGCCCGCGAGCTGGAAAGGGCCGGCGCGATGCTGAAGCTGATCGAGCACAATCCGGAGCGTGCCGACTGGCTGTCCGATCAGCTGGAGAATGTGGTCGTGATTCAGGGCGATGCGCTGGACCAGAAGCTGCTCGAAGAGGAAAACATCGACAAGATGGACGACTTCCTGGCGCTGACCAACGATGACGAAACCAATATCCTCGGCAGCCTGATCGCCAAGCGTTACGGCGTGCCGCATGTGGTCACGCTGGTGAACAGGGCG
>JAJRVH010000083.1 GCA_021545625.1 Zetaproteobacteria bacterium | reverse complement strand
GAACGCTGGCTGAGACTGGTAAAGCCCCGGATGTCGGCAAACAGAATCGTCACGTCGCGCAGCTCGCCGCCCTTGTCGAGCACGACCTTGCCGCTCATCACCTGCTCGACCACCGATGGCGACAGCAGCCGCTCGAACTGCGCCTTGGCCTTGGCCTCTTCCTCGATCTGATGCACCAGTCGCGTATTCGACACTGTCATCGCCACATAACGGACGATACCGGTCAGAAGCTGCAGATCCTTGCGACTGAACGTCGCATGACTGCGCTGGCTGTCCAGGTGCACGACACCGAGAAACTCGCCATCCTGCAAAATCGGTGCGCACATCACCGAGTGGATGCCCTGCAGGATCAGTGACGAGGCGTGTGAAAAACGGTCATCCATCATCGTGTCCGACAACAGCAATGCGGTACGGCTTTCACGCACCTCCCTGAGAATCGATTCGGATACCCGCACCGATTCATCCTGGCCGGCCACGGTATGCATCGCCTTCGGCGTCAGCTTTCCCGAAGAGGCCCCTTCGTCCAGCATGACGATACAGCGATCCGCCTTGAAGATACGCACCAGTTCCGCGCACACCTTTTCCAGCGCCGAGCCGAGGTCGCGCTCCAGGCCGATTTTCTGCATCAGCTCGTTGCCCAGCCGCAGCTTCTCGTAATCGCCGCGCAAGACCGAAATATCGCTGACCGACGCCTCGGGCATGAAGCGCTCCATGCTGGATACCTGGATACGATCCTGCACCTGGGAGACATCGGCGATATTGGAAATATTGACCCGCTTGGCCAGGCGTTCGGCCTCGGTCTCGGCCTGAAACACAATCGTCACCTTGCCCATTGTCAGCGTATCGCCGTCCTTGAGGCTGTGTTTATGCACCCGCACGCCATCGAGAAAGGAGCCGTTCGAGCTGTTCAGGTCCTCGAAGACATAGTCATCGCCAACCTTGCGTATCATCGCATGGCGCTTGGAAACCATCGGATCGTGGACGCAAACCGTGCATTTGGGGTGGCGTCCGATACCGGCGTCACCGTCGATGGTGTAGACATGTTCGCCGCTGGCTGTACGCACTATCAGTTTGGCCATGTCTGCATTTTAGCCCGCAAACGAAAAAAAATACAATTCCCGCCGCCTCCGCCCGACCTGCGGTTCTGCCGGGGGCAAGGATCTGGTAAGATGCGGGCCGGCATATCAGGGAGGGATTATGGGAAATCTGAACATTGTTTTTATCGCCTCGGAGGCGGCCCCGCTGGCCAAGACCGGCGGCCTGGCCGATGTCACGGGCTCCCTGCCGCGCGCCCTGCAACAGCTCGGCCACCGTCTGACCATCATCCTGCCTTTCTACCGCCGCCATCTTTTCGCCAACAATATCCGCACCACACCGCTGAACCGTTCGATCGGGATGTGGGCCGACGGCGCACAGCACCATTGCCCGCTGCACGAAGCTGTGGTCGACGGACTCCGTTTCGTGCTTGTCGAACAGGATGAACTGTACGACCGCGACGGTCTGTACGGGCCACCGGGCGGCGCCTATGATGACAACCTTCTTCGCTTTCTGCTGTTCGACCGCGTCGCGCTCGAAGCCGCCGCCCTGCTGGACGAACCGGTCGACATTCTGCACTGCCACGACTGGCAAACCGGCATGATCCCGTTGCTGCTGAAAACCCAGTACCAGCATCATGCCCGCATTGCCGGCGCCAGAACCGTCTACACGATCCACAACCTGGCCTATCAGGGCATTTTCCCTGCCGACTGGATCCATCGCCTCGGTCTACCGAGCCATTATTTTCATCAGGATGGCTACGAGTTCCACGGCCAGATCAACTGCATGAAGGGCGGCATCGAGGCCGCCGATGCCATTACAACCGTCAGCCCCTCCTATGCCGAAGAGATCATGACGCCGGAATACGGCTGCCATCTGGAAGGCTTCCTGCGCCATCATGCCGGCCGCCTGCACGGCATCGTCAACGGCCTGGATGTCGACCACTGGAATCCGGCGACTGACCTGATCATCGAAAGCCCTTACGGCCCCGGCAAGGTTGCCGGCAAGAAAAGGTGCAAGGCAGCCCTGCAGACCCAATGCGGGCTGGATGAGCAAACGGATGCGCCTCTGCTGACCCTGATCTCCCGGCTGGCCGAACAGAAAGGCATTGATCTGCTGATCGCCAACGTGGCGACCTGGCTGGAACGCGGCTGGCAGCTGGTCGTGCTCGGCTCGGGCGACATGCACAGTGAGCAGGAGCTGCACCGTCTGGCTGCGGCCCACCCCCGCCAGATGTATTTTCATTGCGGCTTCGACGAAGCGCTGGCCCGGCGCATCTATGCGGCCGGCGACATCTTCCTGATGCCCTCCCGCTTCGAGCCCTGCGGACTGGGACAGCTGATGGCCATGCGTTACGGCAATGTGCCGGTCGTGCGAGCCACCGGCGGCTTGCGCGATACCGTGATTGACTATCAGGCAGACAAGGCCCGCGGAACCGGTTTCCATTTCATCGAGGCAACGCCTGCGGCCTTTGATCGCGCGGTCGAGCAGGCGGTGTCGATCTATCGCCGGCCCGGAGCCTGGTCGCGCATCCGCTCGCGGGCGATGAAACGGGATTCATCCTGGCAGCCTTCGGCAAAGGCCTATGCCAAACTGTACGAAAGTCTGCTGTATCCGAAGGGGCAGGACGGATGACTCTCGTGCTGGGCGCCGATGTCGGCGGCACCCATCTGCGCCTGGCCATGATCGGCATAAATGGCGAAATCCGCGGGGAGACAAAGATCAGGGCAAGCATCAGCGCCAGCCGTCACCAATCCGCCAGACAGGCCGAACAACACGTACTCGACACCCTTGCGGAAGCGATGTTGCCGCTGATCCGGACGCATGCCGTGACGGCTGTCGGCATCGGCTTCCCCGGTTTCTTTATCGGCGGATCGGGCATTCTGGCTGCCTCACCCAATCTGCCCGACCTGCGCGACTTCAGACTGGCCGAAGCCTTGTCCCAACGGCTCGACCTGCCGGTCGCCGCACAGAACGACGCCCTGTGCGCCGCGATCGGAGAGCATGCCTTCGGTGCCGGCCGCGGGGCTTCCTCGCTTCTGCATATCACGCTCGGCACCGGGGTCGGCGGAGGCCTGATCCTCGATGGCCTTCCTTATACCGGCGAACACGGCATGGCCATGGAACTCGGCCATCTGCGCGTTTGCCATGACGAAACATCCCGCCCGTGCGGCTGCGGCGGGCGCGGCTGCGTCGAGGCCTATGCCTCGGCCACGGCCGTAGCCGCACGCTACCGGGAGGCAACCGGCCGGCAGCTGGACAGCGCCGGTGTCCATGCCGCGGCATTGCGCGGCGATGCAACGGCAATGCGCATGATCGGGGAAGCGGGACTCTATCTCGGACGTGCGCTGGCCGAGGCGATCAAACTTCTGGATATCGCCACGATCACGGTCAGCGGCGGCCTGACCGGCGCCTGGGAATTTTTATATCCCGAACTGGCCAGGGAAACGGACCGACTGCTGATCGCGCCACTGCGCGACCGCATCAGGATTCGTCGATCCGCGCTCACGGATCATGCCGGTCTGCTGGGGGCCGCAAGCCTCGCCCACCGGCTGCAGGAAAAGGCATGATCTGGATTTTCCGCCGCCCATGGTATATAGGTGCTGTATCCAAGCGCATGAGAGGCCCTGCATAAATCCGGAAAAAACCGCCCTTATCCTGATCGGCTACCAGAACGATTATTTCGCTGCCGACGGCATTCTGCACGCCGTTATACGAAAGCGATGCGGGAGCCGTGCTGGCCAATACGCTGGATACGCTTCGGGCGCTGGGGGAGTCACCCGTCACGATCATTTCGACGCCGATCCTTTTCACGGATGATTATCAGGAGCTGGACGAACTACGCAGCTAATGTTTCTGGGGACCTCGATCAACCGTCATTTTGAGGCTTCCATTTTGTTGATGGTGAGATCGGCGCGTCTGTTTTCCTTGTTGATTGGCGGAATACTGCTGAGGCAGGCGTTTTGGGTAACCTGAAGGCCCCGGTTTCGAGCCCATCACGCTGCAGCCCTGCTCTTCAGGGGGAGTACTCCTGCGGATTTGAGATAGCACAGCCGTTGGATGTTGTAGACAGCTGCCTTCAGGCTGATTCGAAGCCGAGTCCAACCTCGTCGGCTAACAGGTAACGCACACGACCTTTCAGAACCAGCTTCAGGTGGTCATATTGAACCGGATCACCAATGGCCTCGTTTCCGTACACGCCCCGAGAGCGAGAAGATTCTCATGGTCGATGGCCTTCAGAATATCCGAGGGAATATCCTCATCCCGCCAAATCGTGACCGGAAGGTTTTGGGGCTTTACTCCTTTCTCAAGCATGCCTCTGCGGTACTCGATCCGATCAAGTTTCGGCTTCACGATCAACCTCTCTGTCTTCGCCGGTGCTTCGGCAGGCCCCTTCGCCGCTGGCAGGCTTTCCCTGCCTGCGCCGCGAGCGCCTGCCTGTGCGTGTCCGCACGCAGACAGGTCGCCCGGACCCCTGGCATAAGCCACCTCATTTGCGTGAAGCCCCTGATCGACCCAGAACTGTGTCCAAGCTCCTTATCTGTGGTATTGGATACTCGCCGGGAAGTAGATCGGCGGCCTGCCGGGAAACCGAGGTGATGGTGGGAATCCAGGCGAAAACGGCGTTCTCACGGAACCGCAGCTTCGAATCCAGCTCTCCGAGCACCTCGCGCAAGGCGATCCATTGGTCCAGGGCGAGGCCGTCCACCAGCAGAAAAGCGATCTTCGTGCGCGGGGCTTGGAAAGCGGCTCCCCTCTTCCTGGTTCTCTCTTTTGGGGACTCATGGAAGCTCTGGCAGACCAAGTTCTTTGAGAAACTCGTTATGTTTCCGGGTGGCTTCGGATATCTTTCCTGCCAGATCAGTGAGTTCTGTATGCACCTGCGCTAGATCCACCGGCTCCTCTGGCTTGGCGGTGCTCACATAGCGCGAGATGTTGAGATTGAAATCGTGCTCTTCCTCGATCTCTTCCAGGCTCACGCACCGGGAGGCGAATATGGCACCGTTATCAAGCGCCTCCTTGACCTCCCGGCGATACTGGTAAGTGTCAACGATCTTCTCGATATGTTCAGGCAGCAGGGTATTCTGGCGTTTGCCCGGTTGGTAGAGTTCGGAGGCATTGATGAAAAGAACGTCATCGGTGCGCTTGCACTTCTTCAGCACCAGGATGCAGACCGGAATGCCGGTGGAATAGAAGAGCTTGGCCGGCAGGCCGATGACGGTGTCGATGTTGCCATCCCTGAGGAGCTTGGTGCGGATCTTTTTCTCAGCGCCACCCCGGAACAGCACGCCGTGCGGCAAAATGATCGCCATGGCGCCGTCCTTGGCCAGGAAGTGGAAGCCATGCAACAGGAAGGCGAAGTCGGCCGCGGACTTGGGCGCGAGCCCGTAGTCCTTGAAGCGGAAATCCTTCGCCATCTCTTCGCTCGGGTTCCACTTGTAGCTGAAGGGCGGATTGGCGACCACGGCGTCGAATTCCACCTTTTTCGCCGGGTTCATCTCGCGCAGGATATCCCAATCGTTTTCCAGGCTGTCGCCGTGATGGATTTCGAACTCGGTATCGCGCAC
Organism: Zetaproteobacteria bacterium; assembly: GCA_021545625.1. Taxonomy (GTDB): domain Bacteria; phylum Pseudomonadota; class Zetaproteobacteria; order Mariprofundales; family Mariprofundaceae; genus JAJRVH01. The sequence continues at coordinate 227 of JAJRVH010000083.1, read as the reverse complement.
GCCATGCAGCAGCATGTTCATCCGGGCCAGGTTGTAGGTGGTGATGTTCTTTTCCTGTCCGTAGAGCTTGCCGATGCCGTGTTTGCCCAGGTGCCGCCGGACATTCAGCAGCAGCGAGCCCGAGCCGCAGGCGAAGTCATAGACCCGGTTCAGCCTGTCCCGCTTGCCGGTGGCTGGGTTCTCGCTGTCGAGGGTGACGATGCCCGAGAGGATGCTGGAGAGCTACT
>JAJRVH010000082.1 GCA_021545625.1 Zetaproteobacteria bacterium | reverse complement strand
CCAGCACCTGACCTCCCTGCTCGATGACATGCCGGGCCACGCGGATATAGACCTCGGTCTTTCCCGAGCCCGTACGCCCGAACAACAGAAAGGGCCGGAAACGGCGACCGGCAGCATGGATGGCATCGATCGCACCGGCCTGATCGTCAGTCGGCTGCGGACCGGCCTCCAGTGTCTGCTGTGGCTCTTCTTCCCGCACGGCTTCGCTCAGCAGCCCGTCCCGCAGCGCACTCAGCACGGCATGGCGCATGCCCGGACGCTTTCCCCGGTTGCATATCGTTTTCAGCGACAATGCCGCCCTGCTTTTGAATATCCCGGCCAGCACGGGCCGGGCATGCTCAAGGGCCGCGATATCCGGACATGAAAAGCGCCGCATTTCGTCGTGCGCCGCCCAGGCCAGCGCGGTGGTCCATGCCTCGCCGTGCGACACGCAGTAATAGCGCCGGACGCGCTCCAGCCAGCGCCGCCGCACTTCGTCATAGAGAGGCTCGATATCCAGCCGGTCATGAACCTCGCGCAGCTCTTCCCCGCCATCGTCCGGAACAGGCTGCATCACCACGCCCGTCCTGGCGCTGCTTCCGAACGGCACGGACACCCGCAGGCCGGGGACGGGCTTTCCCAGAGCGGACGGCCAGCGATAGGAGAAAAGGCCCGCCACCGGCGCGAATACCGCCACCTCGACGGCAACCCCGCCCCCGTCTCCCTCCGCAGCCGGAGCCATCAATGCAGCGATATATGGTCGGGCCGGGCGGCCCCGTGATCCGACGAAAACTCCGGCACCATGCCCTTTAGTTCCGCATACAGGCGGGTCAGATCGCGCGATGCGCAGGCCGTTTCAAGCCTCGCCATCAGCGCCTGCACCTCGGCCCAGTCCAGCTCGCGGCTGCCGGACAGCATCAGCTTGGGATGGGCCGTGCCGACCAGCGGCTCGGCTTCGTGGAACAACTCCTCGTACAGCTTTTCGCCGGGCCTGAGTCCCGTGAACTCGATCTCGATATCGCGTCCCGGTTCCAGCCCCGACAGACGGATCATCTGCTCGGCCAGATCGACGATGCGAATCGGCTCGCCCATGTCGAGCACGAAGATTTCCCCGCCGTTGCCGAGGCTCGCCGCCTGCAGGATCAGGCTGACCGCCTCGGGAATGGTCATGAAATAACGGGTAATTTCAGGATGGGTCACGGTCACCGGACCGCCGTTCTCGATCTGCTGCCGGAACAGCGGCACGACGGAACCCGCCGAGCCGAGTACATTGCCGAAGCGGGTGGTAATGAAGGCGGTCCGGGGCGTGCGCTTGTCCAGGTTCTGGCAATAGATTTCCGCCGCGCGCTTGGAAGCCCCCATGACATTGGTCGGATTCACGGCCTTGTCGGTCGAAATCTGGACAAATCTGCGCACGCCGTGTTCGACCGCCAGATCGGCCAGCCCGCAGGTCCCGAGCACGTTAACCTTCACGCCCTCGACGGGGTTAGCCTCGACCAGCGGCACATGCTTGTAGGCTGCGGCATTGAACACGATCTCGGGTCGGAAGGTTTCGAACAGCCAGCGCATGCGCGTCTCAGCCCGGATATCGCCCAGCACCGCCTCGGCATCGCCCAGCTCCCGGTCGATGCGATACAGATTGTATTCGCCGTGATCGAGCAGGATCAGCCGGGTCGGGCCGTTGGCAGCGATCTGGCGGCACAGTTCGGAACCGATCGAACCGCCAGCCCCCGTCACCAGCACCGTGCGACCGGCGACCAGCTGTTCCGCGGCAGAATTATGGATCATCACGACATCGCGGCCGAGCAGGTCCTCGATTTCGACCTGGCGCAGGCTGGAGACCTCCACCTTCCCGTCGGCCAGGTCGGCCACGCTCGGCAGGGTCCGGCAGGGAATACCGGCCGCCTGACAGGCTTCCACGGTCGAGCGGATCAGCTTGCGAGGCGCCGACGGCATCGCCAGCAGCACTACCCCGACATCGAAACGCTCGAGCACGCGCTCCAGGTCCTCCAGTCTGCCCGCCACCGGGATGCCGTGAATCTCCTGCCCCTGCTTGGCCAGCGCATCATCGAGAAAGGCGACCGGATGATACGGCCCCCCCTTCAGCAGATCCCGAACCAGCAGCTCGCCGGCCCGGCCCGCGCCGATGATCAGCGCCCGCGTCCTCTCCTCGGCGGAAAAATCCAGCTTTCTGTCTTTCAGCCAGCGATACAGCAGGCGCGGCCCGGCCAGCCCGATGATCAGGATCACCGGATACAGCAACAATACCGAACGCGGCACATTGACCAGCCGCTGCCAGATAAACACAAGCACGAAACTCAGCAGTGCGGCCACGGCCACCGCCTTGATGATGCGCAGCAGATCCGGCAACGACGCATAGCGCCAGATGCCCCGGTACAGCCCGAAGAACCAGAACACCACCGCATGGACCGGCAACGCCGCCAGCACACAGACCAGCAGGGAGTGAACATACTCGGCCGGAATCGCTTCCAGATTGAAACGCAGCCAGTAGGCCAGCGCCAGCGCCAGCGGCACCCAGATCAGGTCATGCAGAAATGCCAGCCAGCGATTGCGCAACAGGGCGAAGGTTTTCATGTCCAAAGCCTAACAAAAAAGGGCGCGGTATGAACCACGCCCTGCGAAACGACAGCCTGCTCTATTTTTCTTCATGTTCGCCGGCATCGCCAACTGTCAGCTCATCCTTGATCGCCTCCAGCTTCTTCTTGCCGATGCCTTTGACATGTTCAAGGTCATCCACCTCTTCAAACAGGCCGTGTTCACTGCGATAGTGAACGATCGCGGCCGCCGTTTTCGGGCCAATGCCCCTGACGCTTTGCAGCTGTTCAACGCCTGCCGTATTGATATCGATCCTGTCACCGGCCTGCGCGGGAAGCCCCGTCAACAGGGCGAAGGCACGCAACAGGGCCGTCAGTAACGATCTGCTCATCGCTCCCTCCTGTGTTTACGGTTGTCCCGGGCAGAAGCGTTCCACCCGGCGGGCCAGCAGCACATAGACCACGGTCCAGCCGATCAGTCCGGGCACCACCGCCCTGTATGAATATAGCATGATCAGCGCGCTCGCACCAGCGGCCAGCATCAGCGCATACTCGGCCAGCACCGTTTTTTTATGCCCCCACCCGGCCAGCGCCAGCCTCTGGTAATAATGCTCCCGGTGCGCCTGCCAGACCTTCTCGCCCCGCAGGGCCCGGCGCGTCAGCGTCACCGTCGCATCGACAATGAACGGCGAGAACACCAGCAGCGGAAACCACAGCGGGAAAACACCGTCGCGCACACCCCACAGCGCCAGTGCACCGGCCAGCAGCCCCAGGGTTGCCGAACCGGCGTCGCCCATGAAGATACGGGCCGGTGGCCAGTTCAGCGGCAAAAAGCCGAGCGCGGCCAGCGCAATGACCGCGGCCCAGGCTGCAAACAGGCCATCTCCGTGAAACCAGCCTGCCGCGGCCATGGCGCCGAAGCCGATCACCGACATGCCACCCGCGAAGCCGTCCATGCCATCCATGAAATTGTACAGGTTCAGCATCCAGGCCAGCGCAAGCACCGTCAATGTGGCTGCCGGCAGGCCTCCCGGCAGGGCCATGCCGCCGGCCACCAGCATCACGGCCGCCAGAAGATGCACGCCCAGACGCAGCAACGAGGAGAGATCGAAGATATCGTCCAGCAGCGACACCGCCGCCACCACTCCGGCGGCCCCGGCGATCACCGGCACGGCCTCCGGCACCGGTCCCTCCAGCGCCAGCCACAGCCACCCCGAGGCAATGCCGGCAAGGATCGCCAGACCGCCGCTACGCGGCGTCGGCCGATCATGCAGCGAGCGTTCATTGGGCGTATCATGCATCCGCAACGGACTGAACGGCCCCGAAAACCACCATGTCAGCAGCAGACTTGTCACAAAGGCTGCCAGAGCGTAGCTCATATGCGTCGCCTCACCGCTCACATGGCCCGTTTTTCGACCAGACTGTCCGGTTCACATAATGCGTATAGCTCAATATCGCGTTCAGTACCTTGCGGGACACGGCCCCCGCCCCGCTGTAATCGGGAACCGGCCCGGCCGCCGTCGTCTGGGCCGTCACGGCTGTCACCGAGCGGATCACATCCTCCCGCTCAAGGCCGCTGAGAATCAGCACGCCGGCATCCATGCCCTCGGGCCGCTCGTGCGCCTGGCGGATCGTAACGGCCGGAAACCCGAGCAGGGCTGATTCCTCGGCGATCGTACCACTGTCGGAGATCACGCAGAACGCGTGCTGCTGCAGACGGATGTAATCGAAAAAGCCGAGCGGCCTGAGCAGGCGGATGCGGGCATCATCCTCCAGGTCGAGTCCGCACGCCTGCATCCGCTTGCGGGTTCGCGGGTGCAGCGAAAAGATCACATCCCTGTCGAAATGTCCGGCCACGGCCCGGATCGAGTCGGCCAGCTGCCGCAGATGACGCTCGCTGTCGACATTCTCCTCGCGATGGGCGCTGACGACGACATAGGACTTCCGCTCCAGCCCGAGCCTTGCCAGCACGTCGGAAGCATCGATCCTGTCCCTGAAATGGGCCAGCACCTCGGCCATGCATGAGCCGGTCTTGATGATGGTTTCCGGACGGATGCCCTCGCGCACCAGATGGTCGCGACCGTGCTCGGTCAGCGGCATGTTGATATCGCTCAGGTGGTCGAGCATGCGCCGGTTCAGCTCCTCCGGAACCCGTTCATCAAAACAGCGATTGCCCGCCTCCATGTGGAAGACCGGAACCCGGTGCCGCTTGGCCGCGATCGCGCCCAGACAGGAGTTCGTATCACCGTAGATCAGCAGGGCGTCCGGCTTCTCGCGGAGCATCACATCCTCGGTGGCGACCAGCACATTGGCAATGGTCCGGCAGGCCGTATCGCCGGCAACGCCGAGAAAATGATCCGGCCGGCGAATACCCAGTTCGTCGAAAAACACCTGATTCAGTTCGAAATCGTAATTCTGCCCGGAATGCACCAGCACGTGATCCGTCTGTTCATCCAGCAGCGCAATCACCCGGCAGAGCTTGATCAGTTCCGGCCGCGTTCCGACCAGGGTCATCACTTTCAACTTGCGCATCCGCGACTCCTCAGGCCAGCATTTCGCCGGCTTCACCGGCCCGCTCCTGACCGACCAGCAAATGATGGCGGGCCAGCAAGGCCTCGGTATCCTGCAACGAGAGTACATTATCCGCCGAACTGAACTCCCTGTTCAGCACACGTTCGAGGTGCGCATCGCCCGCCAGCTCCGGCAACATCGAACGAATCGCGTAATAAGCGCCGTGCCTGACCGTATGATGCGATTCCTCGTCGGACACCATGATCTCGTGCATCTTTTCACCGGGACGGATGCCGGTCACCCGGATATCGATATCGCGGTCGCCGATCAGGGCCCTGGCAATATTCTCCACTGTCGCGGCCGGCGCGGCCGGCACCAGAACATCGCCGGCGCGCGCCCCCCGCAGGGCCGCGAACACCGTATCCACGGCCTGCTCGAGGCTGAGCAGGAAACGGGTCATCTCCGGCACCGTCACTGTTACCGGCCCTCCACGGGCGATCTGATCGTGGAACAGCGGGATCACCGAACCGCGCGAGGCCAGCACATTGCCGTAACGCACGCATATGAAGCGCGTATCCGGATTCAGGACATTGGCCGACGTGAAGATGCGCTCCTGCACGGCCTTGGTCATGCCCATCACGTTGACCGGCTTGGCGGCCTTGTCGGTGCTGATGCCGACCACGGTATCGACATCATAGCCGTTCTCGCGGATCGCCTGCACGATATTCATCGCCCCGACGCAGTTCGTCAGCACGGCCTGCTCGGGAAAATACTCGCAGGTCGGGACCTGCTTCAGTGCCGCCGCATTGATCACGACATCGGCATCGCGAACGGCCGAGCAGACATCGCGGTAATCGCGCACGTCGCCGATGCGAAACTCCAGGGCCTGGCGGAAATTGTTGAAGATCACCTCGTCGGTGCTGACGGTCTTGTGCAGATAGGCCATGCGCATGTCGTGCTGCTTGGCCTCGTCGCGCGACAGCACGATCACCTTGCGCGGCGTGCCCAGTTCCCCGGAAAGCAGGCGCCGCACCAGCACCTTGCCCATCGAGCCGGTACCGCCGGTGACCAGTACCGATTTATCCTGTAAAATCATCGCCTCTCTCCTGAATCTCAGCCGCCAGTTCCGCCAGCATCCGGTCCCACGACGGCGGCCGGTAACCTGTCCGACTGTTGAACCTTGTCGCATCCAGGCTGCGGTCGCAGCTGAACTCCGCGTCGGGCAGAAGCTCGATATCCTCCCGGCCGAGCAATCCGGACAGTCTGGACAACAGCTCGAACTTGCTGATCGGCTCGCTGGCCACATGCCAGAGCCCTG
>JAJRVH010000081.1 GCA_021545625.1 Zetaproteobacteria bacterium | reverse complement strand
CTTCGCGGACGCTTTCACTGGATGGTAGATGGATGTTTTTGAGGAAGCTCTGAATAACGACTTCACATCGGGTATCATTGGGTGACAACACCGATTTCCCTGACTCGGTAAGGCAATCATGCATCGGCTGCTTGAACCGGGAGCGACATGTCTCCCTGCCCGCTTGCGGTGTCGGCGGAGTGCCTTCGGCATAAGCAGACAAGGCAACGGACCGGCACGGCTGTTTCCGCTTCCGACCCGGCGTGGGAGCCGATAGCTTCGCGGCATGCTGAACGCACTGCCCGAATGGATTCACGACTGCCCCTCCCCGGCCTATGTGCTCGAGGAGGCGAAGCTGATCCGCAATCTGGAGCTGCTGCAGCGGGTGCAGGACGAGGCCGGCGTGAAAATCATCCTGGCGCTGAAGGGCTATGCGATGTGGTCGACGTTTCCGCTGATCCGGCGCTACCTGCCCGGCTGCACGGCCAGCTCGCTGTGGGAGCTGAAGCTGGCCGGCGATGAGTTCGGCGGCGAATGCCATATCTATGCGCCTGCCTTCCGCGACGACGAATTCGACGAGATCGCCCGGCTGGCCGGCCATGTCGTGTTCAACTCCGTCGGCCAGTGGCAGCGCTTCGGGGTACTGGCCCGCGATGCTGGCTGCTCCTGCGGTCTGCGCGTCAATCCCGGCATCTCGGAGGTCGCAACCGATCTGTACAACCCCTGCTTCACCGGCTCGCGGCTTGGCGTGCGGCCGGAGCATCTGAGCGATGCCGGCCTGGACGGCATTGAGGGCCTGCATGCGCACGCGCTGTGCGAGAATCTGCACGATGCGTCGATCCGGCTGATTGATTCGTTCGAGGAGCGCTTCGGGCATCTGATTCCGGATCTTCGCTGGGTCAACTTCGGCGGCGGTCATCTGATGACCCATGCCGGATACGATGTCGGTGCGCTGATCGCGCGGCTGGCCGCCTTCCGCGAGCGCTGGGGGGTCGAGGTCTACCTGGAGCCGGGCGGTGCGGTCGGCTGGCAGACCGGCGTGCTGGTCGCATCCGTGCTCGACATCATACCGACCGACGGCCTGCCTGTCGCCATCCTCGATATCTCGGCTACCGCGCACATGCCTGACGTGCTGGAAATGCCCTACCGCCCGGCCGTGACCGGGGCCGCCGAGGCCGGCGTAAAGGCATACACCTGCCGCCTCGGCGGCATCTCCTGCCTGGCCGGCGACGTGATCGGCGATTATTCGTTCGATACGGAACTGCGCATCGGCTCGCGCGTCGTCTTCGAGGACATGATCCATTACACGATGGTCAAGACGACGATGTTCAACGGCGTGCGCCACCCCGATATCGCCATCCTGCGCCGCTCCGGAAAGGTCGAAACGATTCGCCGCTTCGACTACAGGGATTTCAAACAACGACTGTCGTAAGCCCCTCCGCTCCCTGTCGCTTCCGGTGTACGGGCATAAGGAGAAATCAGAAGCTGTTCAGGCCTGCTTTTCCGGACCAGCGACTGATAATGACAGCCGCGAATTACTCCGGCCGGGCGCCCATCGGCGCATGCTCTTCCAGATAGGTATAGCCCTTCAGCCCCTCGCGGTAGTAGTTCAGAAACGCCGTCGCCTCGCGCGCAGTGATACGACCCCGGGCCCGGGCCTGGCCGAGCTGGCGGCGCATGCGGTCGCTGAGCACCTTCTCGTGGAACTGCACGTAATCGAGCACATCGGCCACGCTCTCGCCCTCGACGAGCTGCTCGATCTCGTAATGGTCGCCGTCGACGCGGATATGCACCGCGTGCGTGTCGCCGAACAGGTTATGCAGATCGCCAAGAATCTCCTGATAGGCACCGGTCAGGAACACACCGATCAGGTATTCGTCGCCGTTGTTCAGCGCGTGCAGCGGCAGCGTCGGCGCATAGCCGGCCTGCAACGGGAAGTTCTGCATCTTGCCGTCGGAGTCGCAGGTGATGTCCACCAGAATACCCTGCCGGGTCGGCTCCTCGTCCAGCCGGTGGATCGGCACAACCGGGAACACCTGATCGATGGCCCAGGCATCGGGCAGCGACTGGAACAGCGAGAAATTGCAGAAATAGCGGTCGGCCATCTGGGCGCGGATGCCCGGCACCATCTCGGCCATCTCGGCCTCGTCCAGCACGCCGAACAAGCGCGTCAGCACATGCCAGTAGATATCGTCGGCGCAGGCCCGCTCGGCCAGCGAGCAGTGGCCGAGCGAGAACAGCCGGTTCATGTCCTCGCGCAGCGACACGACGTCGTGCAGCACCTCGCGCGGCGCGATCCTGTCGAAATCCGACCAGCAGCCCCACATCTGGCGCAACTGCATCGGCGCGTCGTCCGCCGGAGCCGCCAGCGGCCGCTCGCCGGCGCGGCGCGTCACGCCCAGCACGTCGATGACCAGCACCGCATGATGCGCAACCAGCGCCCGGCCCGATTCGGAGATGATATGCGGATGCGGCAGTCCCTCCTCGTCGCAGACCGCCTTCAGCGACCAGACAATGTCGTTGGCATATTCCTGCAGCGAATAATCGACCGAGGAATGACTGCCGGAGATCGAACCGTCGTAGTTCACGCCCAGACCGCCGCCGACGTCGATGAACTCGATCGGCGCGCCGAGTCTGGAAAGCTCGACGAAGAAGCGCGCAGCCTCGCCCATTGCCTGCTTGATATGGCGGATCTGCGGCACCTGCGAACCGATATGAAAATGCAGCAGCCGCAGGCAGCCCAGCATGTCCGTCTCCCGCAGCCGGTCAATCACGTCCATCAGCTCGCCGGCAGACAGGCCGAACTTGGACTGGTCGCCGCCGGAATCCTCCCACTTGCCCCGGCTGGTCGCGGCCAGCCGGCAGCGCAGCCCGATCAGCGGATCGACATCGTGACGGGCGGCCGCCTCGAGGATCAGCTCCAGCTCGTTCGGCTTCTCGACGACGATGAACACGCGCTTGCCCATCTTGCGGCCGATCATCGCCAGTTCAATGAACTCCCGGTCCTTGTAGCCGTTGCAGACGATCAGGCCCTCGACGTCCTCGAGCATGGCCAGCGTCGCATGCAGCTCCGGCTTGGATCCGGCCTCCAGCCCCCAGTTGAACTCCGCGCCGAACTCGATGATCTCCTCGATCACCT